>JBMYOA010000050.1:0-10867 GCA_049598825.1 Opitutales bacterium
TGAAATCTTTTATCTTCCTTTGATGGTAAGATTATTTTTTTAACCGTTTTGGGCTGAATTCCGGATTTTTGAAAAACAAATGGTAAGTAATTTAAAACTTCAGGTGGATAATCGGAGAAATCAGGAATCAGGAAATCGCGCTTGGAAAGAGACAAGCCAGCCATGATAAATGTAAATCTCTCTTCATCTGAAAGATTGAGTCCCCGGGCGATGCGATCAAGAGTCTTGCTTCCTGCGTTTCGAATGCCATTTTCAACATCATTGACAATCGAAGTAGCGACGCCACTAGCACCGGCGAGTTGGGGTTGAGTGAGGTTGGCTCTTTTGCGATATTCTTTAAGGAGTTTCCCTATCTTATTTACTTTATTCTTCACTCAACCCTTTTTGATGGTTGTTTACTGAAATGCAAGCAAATGAGACTACTCTTCTGAATTGATTATCTTTGCTCTGTAAAGTCCCCGTTGGGGAAGACTCGAGTTGGCATCCTCCATTGGAAGTAGCTCGATGATCAAAGTACGGTTGTCATCCAAGAGAATTTTTGTGTCCCGGATTACTGAGTTGGCTGATTGGTTGCTGTCGATTGTCAGTTCAATTTCTTCCGTATCAAACCAATCCAAAGAATTTTTAATCACATCCTGATACTTCCAAGCCAAGAAGCCAGCCCCGCCTACAGCAAGAATAACGATTGAAAGTAGCAGTAGAGATAACTTTTCAGTTTTCGGTTTTTCGGGACGAGTGCCCTGGATACTTTCATCCCACTCATTCCATTCTCGAAGCGCTTTACTTCTTTCAATAAATGAACCGAAAAGAATGGCAAATTCGTAAAGAATGTAGAGGGGAATTGTAAGAATGCACAGACTCACCGGATCACCGCCTGGGGTAATCAAGGCTGCAGATACCATAAGGATTACAAGAACAAGTCTCCGGCTCTCACGAAGTTTTTTGACCGATAAAATTCCAATTCGGATGAGCAAAATCAATACAAGAGGAAACTGAAATGCGATTCCTACGGCAAAGGTCATCCATATAACAGTGCTGTAGTAATTACCGGCTTCGGGTCGGTAAACATCAAGACCAAGAACATTGAATGAAAATTCGATGGTAAAGGCTAGAGAAAGGGGAAGAATGAAAAAATAGGTCATGGATGCCCCTGCCAGAAATAAAAAGGTGGCGGCAATGCATCCTGGAAAAAAGACTTTTTTCTCCTGAGGGGTCAGTCCCGGGACAACGAAACTTCCCACAAAATAAAGAATCATTGGCAAGGAAAGGCCAATCCCGCCAAGAAAACATATTTTCATGGCAATAAAGATCGGTGAGTAGGATCGGATTACTTGAAGTAAATTTCGATTACTCCCATTGGCAAAATGGTTGATGATACGATTTTGATGGTGAGGGTCGGTGATGCCCCAATCGATAAGATCTTGCTCTCGGGCTTTGCGTAATTCGCCCAGACCAATCTCCTTTTTCTCCAAAGGTTTCGTATATTGCTCCAAACCAATCGATTGCAGGTCAATTCCGATCTCACCAAAATCTTCGACTGCTTTTATGAGCGGCATTTGCAGAAGTTTGACGGAGTCCTGCATGAAAATGGCTACACCAATGCAGCCTACAAGAAATGCGACTACTGATTTGAGGATTACCCACCGCAGTTCCTCCAAGTGTTCGAGGAAATGCATTTCGTTGGGGTCCGTTTTAGGATCTTTGGGTTTTTTTTTGAGTATCCCGCTTAGGCCTTCTTCGCGAAATCGGTCACCGAAACTTGCGGGTCTCTGATCTTTAGGTGAAGACATCGATTGAATTTAAAATTTCTGATTGTAATTGTGGCAAATAGATCAGTAAGACGAATTTCTTCAATTTGGTCGATGCAGAAATCTCTTTTTAGATGAAGTTCAAAAGGGAAGAATTGAAAGTCATCCGTTGACAAAACCCTATAAAAATAAGAGAAAGCATCTTCATTTTAACAGCCCGTAACGACTTAGTTGTTACTCACCTTAAAGAAATAGCAAACCTCAACCTCATATGGCACAGAAAAAAAAGGCGAAAGCACCAAACAAAAAAGCAAAAGCCAAGGCTGCTCCCAAAAGAGCCTCTACCAAAACTTCCAAAAAAGAAGTCAAATATGTTTATGACTTTGGAAAAAAGACCGATGGAGACGCAAAGCAAAGAGAATTGCTTGGAGGCAAAGGAGCCAATCTTGCTGAGATGGCGAGAATTGGACTGCCAGTCCCTCCAGGCTTCACTATTACCACCGAAGTTTGTACCTACTTTTACAAACATAAAAGAACTTACCCAAAGGCTTTAGACGCTCAAATGCGTTCTTCTGTCGCTTTGATGGAAAAGCAGCTTGGTAAAAAGTTAGGAGATACCAAGAAACCGTTGCTCTTGTCAGTGAGGTCTGGTGCACGTGATTCCATGCCTGGAATGATGGACACGATCCTGAATCTTGGATTGAATGACGATACCGTTGAGGCGTTGTCACAAGCATCCGGTAACGCAAGGTTTGCGTGGGATTGCTATCGTCGTTTCATCCAGATGTACGGTGATGTAGTCATGGGCGTCCAAAAGTTGCCAAGTGAAGACCATGATCCTTTCGAGGCAATTATTGAGGATTTTAAGAAAGAGATTTTCCCCAAGGAAAAAGGAGAAGTTGACGATTCCAGAATCACCACGGAGCAAATGAAAGAGTTGGTTGGCCGTTTCAAATCCTTGGTTAAAAAGCGTTCCGGGAAAGACTTTCCCACATGTCCCTGGGAGCAGCTTGAAGGATCCGTTGGAGCGGTGTTTAGTTCCTGGATGAACGATCGAGCCACTGTGTACCGTCGTAAATACGGCATTCCTGCAGAGTGGGGAACTGCCGTCAATGTACAGGCCATGGTTTTTGGTAATACTGGTAAAAAATCAGGTTCAGGAGTTGGCTTTACCCGTGACCCTGCTTCAGGTGAGAAAGTTCTCTATGGGGAGTTCCTTACAGACGCACAGGGTGAAGATGTGGTTGCCGGTGTTCGGACACCACAGCCAGTGGCTAAACTGAAGCGCGTACTTCCGAAGCCGTTCAATGAGCTTGTTTTGGTACAGAAGAAATTAGAAAAACATTTCAAGGACATGCAGGACTTCGAGTTCACTATCGAAGATGAAAAACTGTATATGTTGCAGACTCGTAATGGTAAGAGGACAGGTCTGGCCGCCGTTCGGATTGCTACTGAAATGGTGAAAGAAAAACTGATCGATTGGAAAACGGCTATCAAGCGTGTCCCTGCTGAACAGCTCGATCAGGTTCTTGCACCAGTTTTCGACGCAGCTGCTCAGAAAGCGGCCAAGAAGCTTTGTAAGGGCTTGCCCGCAGGTCCAGGCGCCGCGTCCGGTAAAATCTGTATGAATGCAGAGCGGGCGGTTGAAGCTGCCAAGCAAGGACCTGTTTTGTTAGTACGCCAAGAAACTTCTCCTGAAGACCTTCGTGGAATGATTGCTGCAGAAGGTATCCTTACGGCACGTGGCGGAGTTTCTTCTCACGCTGCATTGGTCGCAAGGCAAATGGGTAAGGTCTGCGTTTGCGGAGCTGCGGAATTGGATATTGATTACAAGACCCGTTCAGTAAAAGTTAATGGTTCCACTTACAAAGAAGGAGATTACCTTTCAATCAATGGAACGACTGGTGAAATTTTTGCCGGAGAGTTGAAAACCGCTCCGTCCGAAATTATTCAAGTCCTAGTGGATAAGAAATTGGATCCGAGAAAAAGTCGTGATTACAAAAATTTCTCTCAATTAATGGATTGGTGTGCGAAAGCTACCAAGATGGATGTTCGCACTAATGCGGACTCACCTTCGCAGGTTGCAAACGCAATTGCGTTTGGTGCTTCCGGTATTGGTCTTTGCCGCACAGAGCATATGTTTTTCGAAGGAAACCGGATTGATGCAATGCGTCAAATGATTCTTGCGGATAATGAAGTTGATCGTCGTAAGGCTCTTAAGAAGCTCCTTCCTTACCAAAGGAAAGACTTCCAGGGTATCTTTAAGGCTCTCGAGGGTCGTCCCGCTACAATCCGTTTATTGGACCCACCTTTGCATGAATTCCTTCCTCATGATCAAGCTGCCCAGCGTGACTTGGCCAAGAAATTAGGAGTCTCACTTGCTTCGGTCAAAAAGCGGGTCGAAGATCTGCACGAGTTTAACCCTATGCTTGGTCATAGAGGTTGTAGATTGGGAGTTTCTTACTCCGAAATTACTGAGATGCAGGCACAAGCGATCTTGGAAGCAGCGATCCTCGTTCAAAAGAGCGGGGTTGAGGTGAATCCAGAAATTATGGTCCCACTTGTTGGCTTCCCTAAGGAGTTGGAGATCCAAGTCGATGTCATACACGAGACGGCCAAGAAAGTTTTCGCTGCGAAAGGCGAGAAGGTAAAGTATCTCGTGGGTACTATGATTGAAATTCCACGTGCAGCGCTCGTTGCAGATGAAATTGCAAAGACTGCACAGTTTTTCAGTTTTGGAACGAATGACCTTACTCAAACCACAATGGGTATGAGTCGTGATGACTCCGGAAGTTTCCTTCCAAATTACACGGAACTAGACATTATCGATGCCAACCCATTTGCCAGCGTAGACCAGAGTGGCGTTGGTCAACTTATGGAAATAGGCGTGAAACGAGGAAAGTCATCACGTCGTGGAATTAAGTTGGGAATTTGTGGCGAGCACGGTGGTGACCCTAAGAGCGTAGAGTTCTGTCATAAAATTGGTCTCAACTATGTGAGTTGCTCTCCTTTTCGTGTACCCACGGCTAGGTTGGCTGCAGCCCAGGCTGCTGTCAGTTGAGCTATTCAAAATTTGACATAATCTTATTTTATAAAGGGGTTCGGGCAATATTTACGCCCGAGCCCCTTTTTATTTTTAATGTTTGAGGTAAAGGAAAAACCGCGATTAGTCGAAAAAGCTTATCTCTTGGCCGTTATCCTGAGGGAGGAGGAGCGGGCTAATGCAGAAAGCCTGCTGGAAGAGCTTGATGAACTGGTATCCAATCTTGGCATAAAAATTTTTTGTAAAAAAGTAGTGCGAGTTCGAAAAACCTATGCCGGGTACTTACTTGGAAAAGGGAAATTTAATGAGGTGATTGAGGAAGTTGGTGAACTGGGCTGCGATGTGATTATTTTCGATAATGAATTGTCACCAAGCCAGCAAAGAAACTGGGAGGCTGAATCCAAGGTCTTAGTGATTGACCGTCAGGAAATCATTTTAGATGTCTTTGCAGCCAGGGCTCAAACTAAGGAAGCAGTCTTGCAAGTTAAGTTAGCCCGTTTGGAATATTCCCTGCCTCGGCTCAGAAGGGCATGGACGCACCTCGGACGTCAACGAGGAGGGGGAGTGACCCAACGTGGCGAGGGAGAAGCTCAGATAGAACTCGATCAGAGGCTGGTTCGTGACCAAATAAGTGCGACGAAAAAAGAAATTAAACAGGTTGCAAAAACCCGTAAAACTAGCCGCAAAAAAAGATTGAGAATTCCTCTTCCTACGGTTGCGGTTGTAGGCTATACAAATGCTGGTAAATCAACTCTTCTTAATCAGGTATGTGACTCTGATGTCTTATCTGCGGATAAACTGTTTGCCACCCTTGACCCAACGAGCAGGCAGGCTCTCCTTCCCAATGGGGAGAAAATTATTCTTACTGATACAGTAGGTTTTATTCGCAAGCTTCCCCATAGGCTAGTGGATGCTTTCCGTGCAACCCTTGAAGAGACCTTGGTTGCGAATTTGCTCTTACATGTTGTTGACTTGTCGAATCCTCAGTTTGAGGAGCACATGCAGACCACTCTTAGTGTTTTGGGGGAACTGGGTGCTGAAGAAAAAGAAATCTTAACTGTTTTCAATAAGATAGACCTTCTAAAAAAGGACGAACTTGAGAATTTAAAATTTAGTCAAAACTGCAGGTCCGGAGATGCTGTGTTCTTAAGTTGTCGTACTGAACAAGGTCTGTCTGACCTATTGCAAGTTATTGAAAAAAAACTTGGGCTACATAGAGAATTAAGATCATTTCTTATTCCTCATGAGGAGTACAAACTTGTTGTGAAAATTAGAAAAGAAGGCTGTTTGGCAGAAGAATTATCCGTTGACACTGGTATGATCATAAAAGCATACCCGAGCACCCGCCTTCGGGAAGAACTTAAGCAATACGAAATCTAGTTAAATTAGCTTTTTTTCTTTTGGTTGTAATCAACCCATGTAACGAGAAGCATATTGGCTGCTATCCAGAAAACGCCAGTCATACAAAAGGAAGTCATGGATGAAACAATCATTACTGCTGTTGGGTCCTGTGATGGGACATGCGGAACCAGCACTTCTCGCATAAATAAAAAGAAAAATACAGAAAGTACTAAATTTAGCACTACGCCTTTTTTAGAAAAGAGGGTTTGTTCAGCATCGTTGCTCATAGGTGTAAATATGGCTTAAAATTAAAGTTGGTCAAATCAATCCTTGCGAGTCTTTGGCTAATTTAATGACCCGACTCTTGATTTCATTGATCTCTAAACGCATTAACTCCGACGGACTGATTCGATTGTGCGGAAGGGGAGGGAGTCGGTCGAGTGGTTCATTCAGGCGAAGATTTCGGTTTGCTCCAACTTCATCAACGCGGTCGATTGGGGTAAAGTGCGGGGCACTTTTAAGAACAAAAGGCGATTCATCAATGATATCTTTGATGGCAAGGACTGCTTCCACAAAACGATCCAATTCCCTCTTTGTATAGCTTTCGGTCGGTTCGATCATTAATCCAAAGACTTCCGGGAATGCAACTGTGGGCGCATGAAAGCCAAAATCCAGGAATAGTTTACCGATCTGTGGAATAGCTTGATTTTTAGGGATGCCATGATTTTCCAAATTCGCAAAGTCTTCATCACTTAATGTAAGGATAAATTCATGCATTCTTGGGGAATCGAGAGCATTTTCCGGTAAAGTGTGGTATCGAGTCTTGAGTTTTTCAAAAAGATATCGAGCTGAAAGAACCGCGACCGATGACATTCTGGGAATACCTTCTCGACCTAATCGTAAAAGGTAAGTGTAAGCTCTGACTTTATGTCCAAAATTTCCCCAATTTCGGTGGAATGAACCGATCGAATGTTTGGGAGTCTTGGCATCATATGTCCCATCTTCTAGCTGAATAATTTGTTTTCCTGGGAGAAAATCTACCAGCTTATCTGAAACGGCGACAATTGCATCGCCGGGGCCACCACCGCCGTGTGGAATGGTCCATGTTTTGTGCAAATTATTATGCACGGCATCGACTCCAAGCTCGTTTAGATTAACCAGTCCTGCAATGGCATTCATGTTGGCACCGTCCATGTAAACCAACCCACCAGCATCGTGTACTTTATCTGCTATCTTTTTAAAATCTGTTTCAAAGATGCCGGAAGTATTGGGATTGGTGATCATAACCCCACAGAGCTGTTTGCCGTACTGTTCTAATTTTTCTTCAAAATCATTTATATCGATTGTCCCTTGAGGGTTAGCCTCAAGGTATACGATACCGTCTGGATAGCCCGCCATGGCAGCGGTTGCAAAGTTAGTTCCATGGGCTGATCTTGGGATTAAAATGAATTTGCGGTCTTTTTCTCCTAGGTGCTGGTGATAAGCCTGAAAAAGCTTAATCCCCACCAGTTCACCCTGAGCTCCGGCAACAGGTTGTGTGGTGACTCCTGCGAGACCTGTAATCCCTTTGAACCACTCTTGAATTTCATGAAGTACTTTAAGGGGGCCCTGAGCATCATCCTTGGCGGCCTGAGGATGAACATTTGCAAATCCGTCCAAACTTGCTGCCCAATCATTAAGCAACGGATTATACTTCATGGTGCATGAACCTAACGGATAGCAACCATCATCTGGAGAAACATTTAATTCCGCAAGTTTACCGTAATATTCACGAAGTTCATCTTCTGAGTAAGCGGGAATACGAATGGGGTTTTGTCGTAAAAACTTTTGATTTATTTTGAAATTTGTATTCGAAGTTGTATCAGAAGTTGAGGGGAATTCATCACGCAGAAATTCAATTAACTGATCTATATCTTTGGGAGAGTGTAAGTCAGAAAAGGAAAGTTTGAGCAATGCACCACCTTGCTCTTTGGTTTGACAGCGGTCCGTAATGTCAATTCCTAGGCTAATATTTCTTGATCTCGCGTTATGGATAAGAGCAGACGAAGAAGTGCCGATGCGGAGAGTAAGTTCTGTAGGAGATAGATTGTCAGGAAAGGCTGGCTCTATTCCTGCCAGTGGTAAGATCGCTTCGATAACTTTTTGTTGATGACGATTGGCCAATTCGACAGCGGTCCCAAGGCCTTTGGAACCCTTGGAAAGTATGCTGGCTCCTGCTAAAGTTGCGAGAAATGCTTGATTTGAACAGACATTAGAGGTGGCTTTTTCTTTGCGAATATGCTGTTCGCGGGTGGATAATACCATTACATGGCAATCTCGCCCACTGAGATCTTTAGCTTGGCCGATGTAACGACCAGGTGTGTTTCTTAAGTCAGTTTTGTTTTCTAGGTTGTGCCTACATCCAAAAATTCCTAATCCAGGTCCACCGAAATTTGGTGGAATTGCAAGATGCTGAGCATCTCCCGCAATAAAGTCAGCTCCCCTTCTGCCAAATTCTACTGGCGGTTTTAAACCACCGTCCCCAAGCAAAAAAGGATCGATGCAGGCTATAGATCGGATTTTATTATCTTCGCAGAAGTCTGTGAGTAGATCTACATCCTCAAGGACCCCAAGAGAGTTAACCTGTGGGAAAACAAAAGCTGAGTATTGGCTTACATCCTCAATCTTCAGTGACGACAATGCTTGATAATCACATCTACCTGTCGAGTGGTTGAGGGTAAGGAAATCAAATTTAATTTCTGTTTCTTTGGCCAGGGTTTCGAGAACTTCAATTTCTTGAGGGAATAAGGATGAAGCCAGAAGAATTCTCGAAGGTTTCTTACTTGTTCGAATTGCACAAGTGATTGCTTCATAGATGGCAAACGAGCGATCATAAAGAGATGTGTTGATTGCTTCGAATCCAGTGAGTGCCGACATTGCACACTGGTATATCCAGTGGGTAATGAGGGTGCCTTGACTTCTTTCTGGTTGATATGGTGTGTAAGAAGTGGATAAGTTTCGCAGCTTGGAAACGAAGTCGATAATGTTTGGAGTTTCCCATACTGGTAATTGATCGCCAATGAAAGAGAGTTTGTGGTTAGAAAGACTTGCTATCGAAGCCATCTCATTTGCAACACTTTGATAAGTTTGCTCCTCAGGAAGATAAAGTGGTTGGGGAAAAAGTAAGGTCGGATTAATATGTGCAAACAATTGACTAAGTTCTGTTAGTCCAATGGTGGAGAGCATATCTTTTATTTCTTGTTCTGTCGCGCTAATGTAGTGCCTCGATGTCTCACGAGGAAACTCTTGTGGATCAAAGGGTAGAGTAGATGTAAAAGAGGGGGTAGATATGCTGTTGAAATTTCCCATAAACACCTTTCTATTCAAAATTGAATGAAAGGAAATAACCTATTATTCACACTGCCGTGATCACAGTGTTCAATAAAGTCTAGGATCGAAAATTATTTTACGGGCAGATTTTTGATGAACTGGCCGTTTTCCCAAAGATTTTTTTCAACGAGCTTACCGTTTTCATAGTATAATTCTTCACCGTTCATACGACCATCCTGTAACTGAAGTTCACCGGTTATCTCACCTGAGGCATCTAAAATCCTCATTTTGCCAGAGTATCTTTTGTTGGAGTCGCGTATTAAAATCGTGTCAATGCCATCAATGAGTTTGGTTACAAACATATTTTCAACTTCATCCACTGTTCCAGTCCAAATATCTTTTTCATCAGTATCCGAAAGTTTGTTAGGGGAAGAAGATATTTCTTCTTGTGGGGTTTTGATATCACTGGGGATGGTGAGTGTATCTTCAGTGACTTGATCTTGAGGCGCTTCCTTTGTAAGCACTTCCTTTTCGATAAATTCTGAACTAGGTGTCTCAATCGGATTGCTTTCAAATAACTTGGATTCGGTTGCGGTTGTAGGAGTAAGGTTCAAGCTCTCTTTTGTATCATTACCTGGTACTGCTATGTTCTCACCAATCGGGGGAGACGGAGAAACATCAGTCGAAGGGTAAATTACGGCCGTGTCTAAAGAAATATCTGGTTTTGTGGTGGTTTCTGGCAGTTCCATCGGTTTTGTAAGTAGCTTACCATTTTGCCAGATGCCCCTGATAATTCGTCCATCGGGGTCGTAGAGTGTACCCTGACCGTGCCTTAAATCATCAAACCAACCACCTTCATATTTTGCTCCCTTCGAAGAAATAAAAATACCATTCCCATGTCTTTTTCCGTTTAAAAAAGATCCCTCGTAGAAAGAACCATCAGGCCAAGTGTATATCCCCAGTCCGGTTCTTTGGTCTTGAAGATAATCCCCTTTGTAAGTTTCCCCATTCGCCCACTTGAAGTGTCCAGTCCCGTGCCTAAGGTCCTTGTCGAAATCTCCCTCGTAAAAAGAACCGTCAAGCCACTTATATGTACCCTTGCCATGTTTAAGACCCTTGCCATCCACTTCGCCAACATAGGATCCGTCATGAAAGTCAATTGTTGTAACTTTTTTGGATGAATTACAGGAACAAAGGATTAAGAGTAAAACAAAGGTAGCAAGACATGAAATGTAAGACTTCATAGTAATAGAAAAGATTAGAATTGGGCTTCGGGCAAGTTCGTAAATTTAAAGGAAGGATTGAGAAAGCAAAGTAATCCGGTTTTCAAATCATATTTGATTTTGCCAATGTTTGCTAAAATGAGTATCAAAAAGGATATGGATGGAGAGGTGGCAGAGTGGTCGAATGTGCCCGACTCGAAATC
>JBMYOA010000051.1:0-10541 GCA_049598825.1 Opitutales bacterium
AAATGTTCTAAATTACTATTAAAGCTCAAAAAGCATATTCCATTAGATACACCACGGGAAAAATAATAATCCATACGATATCAACGAAGTGCCAGTACAAACCACAACATTCGATATCGATGGCATGGGCAGTGCTCATCCTACCCGTAAATGAATAGACAAACCAACCTAGAAGCCAAAAAACACCAATCGCAACATGAGTCCCATGAGTGCCGGTGAGAACATAGAAGGTCGAACCAAAAACATGGGGCTCCCCCCTGTAGGAGGAAAGAGTGAGTTCATTTCCTGGGGCATACACGAAGTGAGTGAATTCATATACCTGACATGCCAGGAAAATGGCACCAAAAATAATCGTTCCCAAAAGCATCCAGCGGGTACTGCTTAAATTTCCTTTATGTATTGCAGATACTGCAAGAGCCATAAAAAGAGAACTTGCGAGAAGAATGAAAGTACTGAAGGAAGTAAGTTCGATATCAAAAACATCTCGGATATCCAAAAAATTGCCTCCAACAGTGGCAGAAATTTTTCTGTAAATGAGATGCGTGGAAATCAGGGTGCCAAAAAACATACAGTCGGAACCCAGAAAAGCCCACATCAAGACTTTTTTGTTTGGAATGCCAGTGCTGGTAACTGGCTCGTGGTGATCTAAGGCATGGGCTGCAGCGTCGCTCATAATATATTTAGAATTTAAGATTTATTCCTCGTTTTCTTTAGGAAAAAGGTGGTAACCACAAGGCCCTTCAATTGCCCACATGATCACGCCGACAACAAAGACTACTCCCCCGGCAATTGCAGTCGTGTAGTCCCTCGCCAATTCACCGGATGCGTCAATGGACTGGTGGAAAAGTAGGCCTAGAGCCATGACAAAAAGACCAATGGCGGTTATAAGAGGACACCATGATCTGTCTGGCATGTGTACGCCGTGATCGTCCAAGGGTTCTTTTTCAGAATGGTTCTCTTTGTCCCCATGGTTATTTTCCCATGCTTGATCACGTGCTTTAATGATTGGGGTTCTGGCAAAGTTATAATCCTTAACCGGTGATGATAGAGTCCACTCAAGAGATCGAGCATCCCAGGGGTTTTTGCCAGCAGGTTTGAGTTTTTTAGAATAAAAAGAATGAATGAATTGAACCACCCCAATGAAAACTCCAACTCCAAGGATAAAAGAACCGACAGTAGCAATTTGATTCCAAGCTTCAAAACCATGCCCTTCATTGTAGCTGTGTGTCCTTCTTGGTTGTCCAATCATGCCTAAATAGTGCATTGGGAAAAAGGTGAGATTGAATCCTAAAAACATTAAAGTGAAGACGAATTTACCAATCCTTTCATCCATCATCCGACCAGTAATTTTTGGTAGCCAAAAGTAAAAGCCACAGAACAGACCAAACAAGGCACCTCCAATGAGAACATAATGGAAGTGAGCGACCACGAAGTAGGAGTCTTGGTGCTGAGCATCAATGGGTACGGATGAGTGCATGATTCCTGTGAAACCACCGATCATAAACATGGTAATAAATCCAAGAGCGAAGAGCATTGGGGTATCAAAACGAATTCTTCCACCCCACATGGTGCCAATCCAATTGAAAATCTTAACGCCAGTTGGTATCGCAATTAGCATGGTTAAGATAGAGAATGCTGATGTGGCAACTACCCCCATACCGGTGGTGAACATGTGATGACTCCAGACCGCAAAACCCATAAAACCGATGAGTGCACCAGAGAAAACAACTAATCCATAACCAAATAAGGGCTTGCGTGAGAAGACTGGAATAACTTCAGAAACGATTCCCATCGCAGGAAGGATAAGAATGTAAACTTCAGGATGTCCGAAAATCCAAAACAAATGCTGCCATAAGTGTGGTTTACCACCTTCGAGGAAATCGAAAAAGTTTGTTCCGTATGACCGATCAAACATTAATTCCGCCAAGGCAATAGCGATAGCTGGCAACGCAAGGATCAACAGAAAGCTAACCACGAGAGTCATCCAGGTGAAAACCGGCAGTCTCATCATAGTCATACCCGGGGCTCTCATGTTAATGATTGTCGTGATAAAATTAAATGACGCCAACAGGGAAGCGATACCAAGGATTTGCAGTGAAAAAATCCAAAAGTCAGGACCCATATCGCCGATGACTTCGGCAAATCGAGGATCAGTAAGTGGTGCGTAACCGAACCATCCGATGGCTGGGGAGCCACCGGTGAAAAACCAACTGAGATTAAGAATGATACCACCTGCGATAAAACACCAAAGACTCAAGGTGTTCATTCGGGGAAAGGCAACATCACGAGCCCCAATTTGCAGGGGCATGAAGAAATTAAAGAAAGCTGCACTTAAGGGCATGATGACAAGGAAGACCATGGTCGTTCCGTGCATAGTGAACATTTGATTGTATTCACGGTTGGTCAGCACTTCCATGTTGTGACTCCACAACTGCGATCGAATGAGAAGAGCTTCAACCCCACCCACCAAAAGGAAGAACAGGGCAGCCAGCCCATACATCAAACCGATCTTCTTGTGATCGATGGTTGTGAGCCAATCAACAATCCCTGATGCATGCTGTCCAGGTCTTGGAAAAACTTTGGTTTCTAGCTTAGATTCCGTTTCGGGTGATGCGTATTTAATGGATTCAATTGCCATAGTAAGTAGTAGTTAAAATTAAAATTATTTAAGTCCAAGTAGATAAGTTACAAGCTGGCTCACTTTCTCGTCGTCTTCTTCGAGCTGACGTAATGGGTGACGATCATCAATTCCTTCTCCGTTCCACATGAGATTTCCGAATTTAATTTCATTCGAATTTCGGAGCCATTGATCAAGGCTTTTCTCGTCGTTTCTCATCCAACCAGCTGCCAATGAAGTGCGGAGACCGAAAAGGGTGAGGTTAGGACCTTTGGCACCAAGACCTGTACGATTGATGGCGTGGCATTGCACACACTGGAGAGAAGAAAAAAGGGATTTCCCTTTTTCGTAATCGTCTGAATGAACTTTTTCCCATGCTTCAGGTTTTGTTTCAGGAGTCTGCCCTTTTGTGGTGGCTTGGAGTGCACGAAATTCACGGCTCATATTCTCACCCAGTTTTTCGTCCGAGAAAGTAACAACTGCCCCCTCATCATACGCGTTTTCTGCGGAGTATGCAGTAGGTTGCAAATTCGGATTTTGAGCATTTCGGAACTTGAGTACCCATTTGTCAAAATCTTCATCTGTTTGGGCGAGGGCCCGGAATGACATATAAGCGTGGGAATTACCACAGTATTCAGCGCACTGACCATAAAATAAACCTCCGACCGCTTCAAATTCATCGGTGAAAGCTTGTTTGGCAAAAATGGTTTGTCTCATTTGTCCGTCGAATACGGATGGCATTGCCGCTTTGGCATCGACTTCATATGGATTACCATCCTTATCAATGCCTGAGCGAATTTTTTGTTCATCGGCGATGAACCATAAGAAGTTTTCCTGACCGGGAATTAAATCCATTTTACCCGCAAGCTTTGGAAGCCAGAATGAATGAATAACATCTTCAGTGCGGAGATTCACACGCACTGCTTTGCTGGCAGGAAAAACTAACTCATTAGCTGTGACTATTCCGTATTGGGGGTATTCAAAAACCCAAAAGAAGCGTTTCCCAGTCACATTAACAGTAATGGCGTCTTCAATTTGACTCTTATCCAATTTGAGTTTTTCCAGTGTGGCCTGATCGTTCGGGTCAGGAACACGGTTCATTAGTACCACACCTTGAAGGGTTGGTACCGCAAGAATAACAAGAATAATAGCTGAAGCGATAATCAGGGTGGTTTCGATTTTCGAACTACCGTGCATTTGTTCAGGAATCTCCATCGCTTCTTCTTTTGATTTCGCTCGGTATTTCCAGAGGACAAAAAGTAAACAACCACCTACTGCACAAAAAAGAAAGATGGTGATCCAAACAGAAAGCATGAAGATGTCATATTGGTTTTGTGCAACTAAGCCTTTCGGATCTAATGCAGATTGCTTATGATCGATTCTGGAACATGAACCCAACAGAAATAGGGCAAGAGCTTGAAGTGAAAAAACAAGTTGAGGTATTTTTGAGCGGTGGGTGTGCGATGTCATGGCAATTATAAGTAGCGATCTATGACGAGAGATGCCAAAAGCAATGGAAGATAAATAATGGTTACAATAAAGAGTTTTCTGGCTGACTTGTCCCGTTCTTCATTAATGAGAAACTTCAGGGCTGGTATGAGTAAATAGAGGGAAAGCAGACAGGAGCAGGCGAGATAGAGATAACCCGGAGCAGACTGATTTAACTCCACAAAATAAGGAGCAAACACGAAAGCAGTTAAAACAAGAGAGTAAAGAAAGCTTTTCAGCCCCATCTTGGATCCAAGCGGGTCGTTAAAGTGATGGAAGCGAAATCCGCCCTTCGAGTAATCCTTACGATGATTCCAAGCTATGGCCATAAAGTGTGGGAGTTGCCATGCGAATAGGATTCCGAACAAAATCAGACCATAGGTGGTGGGAGAACCAGCAGCAACTACCCAACCGATTAGAGGAGGTAAGGCACCGGCAACGGCCCCGACTTCGATTGCAATAGGTGATTTTTTCTTCAGGGGAGTGTAAATGGCAAGGTAGATAAAAAGAGTAGCAAATGTAAGGATGGTGGCCCAGGGATTCGTCCAAACCCAGAGCGTAAGTAACCCAAGAAAACTTAAAGTGATCCCAAATCCTAGAGCGAATTCTGGAGTCACAAGCTTTGCAGGCAATGGGCGGGATGCAGTTCTTGCCATTAAGGCATCTTCTTTGCGTTCTATCCATTGGTTGAGGGTTGCCGCACCACCTGCGGCAAGGGCAGTACCAAGAGTTAATGCAATGAATAACCCTAGGTCAGGAATGAGTGGATCGTGAACTAAGAAGCCGAGAGACGCGGTAAAAACAGATAATAGGCTGAGTCGCGGCTTAGTGAGCTCATACAACCCATTAAAATTTACCGATTTCCCAGCTTCAAAAGCAGTTGTCGATGCTCTAGAGTTGATGTTTTTAGTAAGGTTCACAAGGGTAATAAATCATAATGATGCTTGGTATGCTCCAAGCAAGATGATTGAGGACTATTAATACATTGAAAGAAAATCTAATACCTGATCGTAGAGTTATTAACTAATCTTATTTTACTCTCTGCAATTCAGAATGACAATTAAGAAGTTTTAATTGCAAATCGAATTGCGAGAAATTTCTTTCCTGATAAAAGGAGATTGTGAATTTTTTCATTAAGGGACTCTCCATACTCAACCTGTTCGTATTCTTCATTTCTTGCACTAAAACAGAGGTGCGCAATTCAGTAAAAGGATTGCTTGAAGATGAGGTGAGGGGGGAAGTGGTGAGCACTGATCAAAACAGAAGCGTCGCTTCTATCCGAGTTACTGCTACCGGATCCGCAATTCGTGACTTCTCAGATCTTCAATTAAATGATGTTATTGAAACAGAAGTCCAGCCAGGTGACTTCAATCTTCTTGAAAGAAAGAATGTCTTCAAAGGGAGGCTACAGTCTAGTTTTAGCCCGCAGAACGGGGAGATTTTTCTCTTACATAGTGTTTGGCCTGATGAGTTTAGGGAAAGAATCCGCTTTAATAATGTGAATCGATTGCTTCGCAGAGACACGCTTTCTATGGGGTCAGATTCCATCCGCAGTGTCGGAGACCAAGTTCCTCCGTTTGCTCTATATGACCAAGATGGTGAAATTATAACCACCGATTATCTGGATGGGTCCGTTACGATACTAAATTTTATCTTCACGCGTTGCTCTGAGCCTGAAATGTGTCCAGCTGCCACTTTGAAAATGAAGAAATTACAGGATTTGGTTGAGAAAACCAAAATACCTTATGTGAAATTTCTCTCGGTCACACTTGATCCATTATTTGACACTCCTGGAGTACTAAAATCGTATGCGCGTGGATACAACTTGGAGGAATCCAATTTTCGTCTTGGTACAGCCGGTAAAAAAGTAATTGATGATCTTACCCGTCAATTCGGAATAATGAGGAAAAAAGAACCAGATACCCCTCTCGACCACACCATGCGTACCTTGGTTATTAATTCCCGCAGGCAAATTGTCTATCAGGTCCCTGGAAAAGGCTGGTCGGTCGAAGACTTCCTGAGTCGACTACAAGGACAGCAATCAATTTAATATATTATTAAACTCATGAGTCGTTCACTGAAATCTTTATTGATGATCATTCCCTTTGTGATTCTTTATTTTATTGCTCGATGGTTACCGGTTGAGCCTTGTGATTTTTTACACGAAGAAACATACAACTCCGAAGGAGAACTTGATTACTGTGGTCCTGGAGATGCTGGATTTGTCGACCTGACCGTTCGGAAATGGCCATTGACCATGAGTCTTAGACCATTAGGTGAAATTGAGATCAATAAGCCCTGCGAATTTGAGATCAATTTAAAGGAATTTGACGGATCTCCACTTGCTGCTGATGAGGTTGCTCTGAGTCATACTCAAAAGATTCATTTGTTGGCGGTGGATCCAAGTCTTGAGGACTACCAACACCTACATCCGATTCCAGATGATTTGTTCGATGGTATTTGGCGTTTTACCCTGACCCCAAAAGTATTTGGAGAGTACCGAATATTTTTGGATCTTATACCCATTCGAAGCCCAAGAAGAGTTTTACTTTCAAGCTCACTCCAAGTTGAGGGGGGCGATGCAACTAAGCCTAATCTTAAAAGTTCCAGTACTTTTGAGGTAAAGGGTCGCAACTTCTCCCTCGATGTACGCAAGGGCGAATCTAGTGATGATGAATACATTTTAACTTTTAAAGCAAGGGATGCAGAAGGCATTCCACTGACACTGAGGCCTGTGATGGGTGCTCATGCACACATGGTTGCGTTTGATTGGGAGAGAAAAGGCTTTGCCCATTTGCATCCTTTGGAGCAGGATGGTGCCGTCGGTCCAGTCACTGATTCAATCACGAAAGATTTGGAATTCTCTTTTAATTCTTCCCGAATTAAACAATGTAAGTTGTGGGCTCAGGTATTATTGGAGGAGGATGAAGAGGAGACATTCATTCCTTTCACCTTAGATCTTACAAACTATCTTAATGACACAAATTAATCAGTTAAAAGAACTACCTGAAAATCTGCAACTTCTGAGAAAGTTAAAAGTTGCCGTATGGGTCATATCAGCTGCAGTCTTAGGCTTAGTTATGTTAATGAGAGAGGTAAAAATTCCTCTACCGGATGGATTTAGTCTTAGTTTTCTGCCACCCTTTCATGCCATTCTTAACACAGTGGCAGCTATTTCCTTAGTTATGGCCTTGGTTGCTATAAAAAAAGGAAAAGCTCTCCTGCATCAAAGATGGATCTATGCAGCGATGATTTGCTCGCTCCTATTCTTGCTTTCGTATGTAACTTACCACTTCACCACTCCGGAAACTATCTATGGTGATGTCAATGGAGATGGGGAGATGTCAGAAGTCGAGCTTGCAGAGGCAGGCACTATGCGTACCGTTTACTTAGTAATCCTGCTCAGTCACATCGTTTTGGCGGCCGTAAGTCTACCCTTTATTTTACTTACCTTTTGCTACGGGTTTACGAATCACTTTACAAAACATAAGAAACTTTCCAGGAAAATATTTCCCGTTTGGTTGTATGTAGCGGTGACAGGCCCGGTCGTATATTTGTTATTAAGCCCGTATTACTGAGTACCATTTAAGATGGTTTTCTGATCCATCTGTTTAAGGTAAATTCTTCGTTTTGGAATAGTTTTTCCTTAATCTCAAATTGATCCTTGAATGCTGGGAAGAAAGCATCCCCATTCTCGATTTCCCGGTGCACTTCAGAAATGTACAACTCTTCGCATATGGGGAGAGTTTGCCGATATAGCTCCCCACCTCCGATGATGAAGAGTTCCCGGTTGCTGGCAGCTTCCAAGGCCTTTTCAAGTTTCGGGAAAACCTTGATGTTAGGCTGGGTTATTAAAGTGGAACTTAGAACCCAATTCTCCCTTTTGGGCAGCGGGCCAGGCAGCGACTCCCAGGTTTTTCTTCCCATTAATAAAGTGTGACCAAGGGTAATTTTTTTAAACCACTTCAGATCTTCTGAAATTCTCCAAGGTAAATCCCCATCTTTACCGATCACATAATTTTCGGAAATCGCTACGATTGCTTTTATGCCTTTGGTGGAACTCATACGGAGATAGGTGCTTTGATGGCAGGATGCGGATCATAATTGCTAAGAATAAAATCTTCATACTTAAAATCAGTTATCCTTTCCTGTTCTCCAATTATTTCCATCGATGGTTTAGATTTGGGTTCCCTGGTGAGTTGCAGTTCGGCCTGTTCGCGGTGGTTTGCATACAAATGGAGGTCACCAAAAGTATGTACAAATTCATACGGAACCAGATTGCAAATCTTGGCGATCATCATGGTCAGTAAAGCATAGGAAGCTATATTAAACGGAACCCCCAAAAAAAGATCGGCACTTCTTTGATAAAGCTGGCAACTTAACTTGCCATCAGCCACATAGAATTGAAAAAGGGCATGACAAGGAGGTAGGGCCATTAAGTGCAATTCCCCTGGGTTCCACGCACAAACTAAGTGGCGTCGACTGGAAGGGTTATTCTTTAAACTTTCGATAACTTCTTCGATTTGATTAATACTGCCGCCATCTGTTTTTTTCCAGTCCGTCCACTGTGCCCCGTAAACTCTACCCAGATTACCATTATCATCGGCCCATTCATCCCAAATAGAAACTTTGTTATCCTGTAAATATTTTACATTGGTATCTCCATTCAAAAACCATAGCAGTTCATGAATAATCGATCGCAGGTGCAGTTTTTTAGTGGTCAATAGTGGGAACCCATTGTCCATTCTAAAACGGACTTGCTCCCCAAATACTGACCAGGTACCCGTTCCCGTGCGGTCGTCTCGAAAAGTTCCGTTTTCTAAAACATGGGAAAGGAGGGACAGGTATGATTTCATAATAGGAATGCTGATGTTCTTGCTTTCGAGCGGAAAGAAATGTTTATTTTAAGGTCTTTCCATTCTTTCTAAATAATGTCGAGGATATCCTATTATTTATTTTTTGCCCTTTTTGTCAGCCATGTTTGCGTGGGACAACAGAAATCCAATGACTTTACACGCAGGGTAGGTAATTTTGATGGTAAACTTAACCGGTATTCTGGAAAATCCTTTATGAATTCAAAATTGAATTCGAAAATAAATAATCGGATCAAAATCGAAGAATGGCCCACCAAGTACTCTCCTTTTGGTGGTAAAAGATTTGTTTCCAAAAGTCCAAAAGGTTTAATTCAAAAAAGAATCCCATGGCAAACTATTCCAGCTGACCGTCCACTCCAGGACAGGAGGTCAAAATTGGCAGATGATAGAGTTATGGAACCAGATTTAAACAACCGCTCCTCTGCCGCAAGTTCCGTTGAGTTCAGGGACGCGGTTTATTCGCAATTGGATAAAAGGGTGGATGACTGGCTAAACAAAGTGAACAATGTTTCCTTGCAGGAGATTAATCGTTATCAGTTCCGCAAAGGCAGACCATCGGAGCCTGGTTTTCCTGTTCAGCAAGCCGGCTCTGCTGGAAATAATGAAGTTCCCTCGATGGTTAGTCCCTCGAGTCCGAAAAAGCTACCAGTAACTGGAAAACCGCCAGCCGGTTCATCTTATTGGTTGGGTCCACCAAAAACATCGGTGCAGGGTGGTATGCAACCGATACCTCGGGCTACTCAACCACAGCCAACACCCAAAGGTGGATACCGTGCGGGCTCTCAACCTATTTTGGGACCTAAAAAGGTACGGGTACAGGTCGGCACATCCAAGTGATTCACGCTTGCATGTGTTAAAGACTCGTTTATGTTAGTGGGTTCACTTTTAATTAGGACGGCTAGCTCAGTTGGTTAGAGCAACTGGTTTACACCCAGTAGGTCACAGGTTCGAGTCCTGTGCCGTCCACCATTTCTTCTTACTTTATCCCATGCGTCATGTCATATCCGTTCTCGTCGAAAATAAGTTCGGCGTACTGGCTAGAATAGCCGGTTTATTTAGCGGTCGAGGCTTTAACATCGACACCTTAAATGTCGGACCTACCCATGAAGATGGCAGGTCCCGCATTACCGTAACGCTTAATGGTGATGAAAAAGCATTGGATCAATGTATCAAACAATTGGATAAGCTTATCGATGTAATCAAGGTGGAAAACTTTGTTGGCGATGAGGGTGTTGGTCGTGAATTGGTTCTCGTTAAAGTAAGTGCAAATTCCCAAACACGTGGCGAGATCACACAAATCTGTGATGTTTTCAGAGGGAAAATTATTGATGTCTCCACTTCCTCCCTGATTATTGAAGCCACAGGGAATGAAAACAAAATCAAAGCTTTTCTTAACCTTCTCGACTCTTTTGGAGTCACTGAATTGGCCCGGACTGGTACGGTCTCGCTCCGCCGTGGTTCGATGGAAAATTAATTTCAATCACTAGACTAACATAAGAAAACCCAATTAGGCTATGCCTGCAAAAGTATATACTCAAAAAGAGGCGAAAGTAACGCCCATT
>JBMYOA010000052.1:0-10258 GCA_049598825.1 Opitutales bacterium
GTCCAATAAATTCCCATCAATGCAATGAGTGCTGACCCGGGGACGACAACCCATTTACGGTATGCTTTTTCTTCTGTAAGCCAGAATGTTGCACCAAAAACGAGTGCAATCACGGCAAGCTGACCAAACTCTACACCTACATTAAATCCAAGCAACCCAATTACCAATGAGGTGGGGTCCAGGTCAAAAGCAGAGAGAGCACCGGCAAAGCCGAGTCCATGAATCAACCCAAAGAAAAAGACTACAAGTAGGCGCACATGCCTGTAGCCGGGAAAGAAGATGTTTTCAATGGCTACAACAGCGATGCTTGCGGCTATAATAGGTTCAACCACATGAGATGGTGCTGCTACGAGATCCAGGGTGGCAAGACCTAAAGTAATGGTATGGGCAATGGTAAATACTGATACTTGATAAATGATAGGCTTCCATTTTCTGGATAGAAAAAAGAGCCCCAGAACAAAAAGGATATGATCCAAGCCTAGTGGAAGCACATGAACGAAGCCCTGTCTTGTGAAAGAGAAAAAAGTGCTTCGGGCATCGGCTCTTCGTTGTTCTGCTTGTTCCTCTTTCGAAATCGTTTTGGCTGGTTGGATCACAGACGGCTTTACGGCTTCAGGCTCTGGCCTCGTACCAATGAAGCCAAGATCAAATTTAAAGCTCTCTTCTCCGGGAAAAAGAACATTTACACGTCGCTGAGGTTTGCCGTCTATTTGATTGGTGAAAATCAAGTCGTAGGGGGCTTCTTCTTTGGCACGAATCTGATAAAAAGTGGAGTTGCTTTCCAGAAAAGTGTCATGGCGACCCTTTATTACAACAATGTTATCTTCGCTTAAATCGCCTGCATCCTTTTCAGTGAAATTTAGATCAAAATCTGGAAGAAACCAGGAGGTTTCGCCAAAGCGCAAATCAAAAGCATCCCTGATCATTTCCTGAGCTTTCAGAAGTAATTCAGTTTTATTTGAGTCTGGAAAGTCTTTGAAAGCGTTTGCTGTTATGAAAGGAATAGATTCTGGATCTTCCGCGAAGCTTCTTGGATCAATTTCAATAATTATGGACGAATTCCCATCCGAATTAAAACTGCCAAGAATGGGAATATCCGGAATTGGATGCGTGTAAGCAGAGCAAAAAAATCTAAAAAAAAGTGTTATGAGGAGTAACTTTTTCAAAATTTGGAGGGTTTTAATTAGGTAACAAAAATGAAAATTCTTTCATTAAATCGAAAATTAATCTTGTGAAAGCATGAATTGACTATTGATTGATGAATTCTATTACAAACCCTAATATTATATAAATATGAAAATTATTACTACAGCCATTGTCTCATTACTATTCGCAGGCTCAGTCTTTGCCGGTTGTCCCTCCAAAACAATTAAGGGTAAAGTCGTCAGCTTTGATGAAGAATCTAAGACTCTTACCGTTGCCCAAGGCAAGAAAGAGAAGAAGGTTCAAGTTGGAAGTAAAACCAAAATGGAAGGTTTTGAATGCCCAACCAAACTCGAGGCAGGTGCCCGCGTTTCCATCGACGGATGTAACTGCAAAAACAAAGTTGCTACTAAAGTATCCGTTGCAAAAGGAAAAAAGAAAGAAAGCTAAGCTTTACTTCTCATTAGCAAATTTAAAAGCCCTCAATTATGAGGGCTTTTTTTTGGCTGTTTTCCAAATGTATGATCTCGGACCGAAGATCACGGATAAAATAAAACATATTGATGCTGTAATTGCCATTGCCGCCGCAATGGAACAATCTAACCAGTAGGCCAAGTGGAACCCGCCAAATGTGTAGAGTATTCCAAGGGGAAAAGTACAAATTAGGATTGAAGGTAAGCGATGAAAGAAAAAAGATGCGGTGACACTCGGAAAAACGAGCATAGCCACAACTAATATTACTCCAACAGATTCCAAACTCGCGACCGTAGAGAGTGCGAGTAATAGCATCAGAAAAAGATGAATAATCTTAACAGGCCAGCCAATTGAATGAGCAAGGATGGCATCAAAACTGGTCAGTAAAAGTTGCCTGTAAAACAGAGAAACTAAGATGATAATTGCCGCACAAATTAATCCCATAACCCAAAGGGAACGATTTCCGAAATCGTTTCCCCCAAAAATAAAATTTGGAGCAAGAGGGGTAAGGCCAATTTCACCATACAATATACAGTCTGTGTCTAAATCAAGATGACCCGCCTGGAGATTGATCAAAGTCACTCCAAGTGCAAAAAACGAAGTAAACACAATAGCCATCGATGCGTCTTTGTTTATAAGGGAGTTTTGCTGAAGCCATTCAATGGAAAAACTACAAGCAAGGCCGGCCAAGCAGGCACCCAATAGCATTGGGCCGACTTCCAGTGATCCAAAAGTAAGAAATGCGATTACAATCCCAGGAAGGATTCCGTGACTTATTGCATCCCCCATTAATGCCATTCTTCGAACAACGATGAATGTGCCAACCATTCCGCTAGCCCAGCAAACTAGGAATCCCATGAGGATTACCTGGCTATTCCACGCAATCAGTTCGGGCGTCGCCCAAGGTTCGAAGAAGACCTTGCTGGGATCAAACTTGGGGATAAAATTCATAGGTTGAAATGGGGAGGAACTCAAGACGCTCCGGGGAGATTACCCTGATGAATGTCCGTAATGCTGGGGATGAGTTTTCCGTGTGGGTCAGTCTTGGGGTTTTGCAGGAGCCGTTCAATTTGGCGAACGGTTTTTTCACCCAATACATGTTCAATTTTTTCAGCGTCCTCGTGGACATGATCAGGTTCGTATTCCGCTTCATTGGTAAGGTAGAGCTCCCAAAGTCGATGGTTCCTTACCATTCTACATGCGTATTCCCAGCCTTTGGGAGTCAGTGTCATAACTGTTTGTGAAGGCAAGCTTACCTGATCTATAGGAGAAATGTTTTTGGTGGCTAGGCCCGCTGTGGTTAGATTTTGAATTTCTTTCTCAACCTCAGGGCGGCTTAATCCCCTTTTTTTCATGATCTCGAGTGAAGTTATTTCATTTTCTTCAAACCCTTTTTGTTCGAGGATTTGAAAAGCAGCTTTAAGGGTGTTTTCGACTATAATTCGGGATCTCTCAGATCTTGTATTCAGCCAGCAGAAAAGGATTCCTTTTTCCGGTCGGAAGAACAGAATAATAAGAAAGAGAAGGGCTGAAACCAGAACGATGAGCGGTCCTGCAGGCAGGCTTTTTCCAAGAAAGGAAAAAAAGGTGCCGCTAATCCCAGCCCCAGCCCCAAAAAGAGAGGAAAGCACCAGGTAGGTTTTCATTCGTCTGGCCAATAGTGAGGCGGTGGCAGCGGGTATCACCAGCATAGCTGAAACCAATATAACTCCAACCAGTTGGAGTGACGAAATCACACAAAAAGCAATAAGCATCCATAGAACAAATTGTAAAAAATCATTCGGGATTCCGATCGATTTCGAGAATTGTGGATCAAACCCAGTGACCAGAAGTTGCCTGAAATTGAAGACTATGAATAAACTGATCATAAGAAGGGTAATGAATAAGCCATTAATATCATTTGAAGAAAGGGCGGACACCTGCCCAAACATAAAGGAATCCAAGCCTGACTGATCGGTGTACCCAACCTTTTGGATGCGGGTAAGCAGACAAATACCCAACGCGTAAAAAGCAGAGAGAACGATGCCTAACGAACTATCTTCATGAATCCTGGTAAATTTTTTCAGTAAACTCAGGCAACATACTCCGGCAAAACCTGCGATGCCTGCCCCAATCAGTAATGAAAAATTGTCCTTTTCTCCGGCCCATATAAACCCAACTGCAATACCTGGAAGAACTGCATGGGAAAGAGTGTCTCCAAAAAGCGATAGCCTTCTGGTCACCACATAGCTTCCAATCAATCCGCAGGAAAGCCCCATTAATAAAGCTCCAAGGGCTACCTTCCGAATGGATGGATCCTTCATTTCGATGAATCTTTCTGCCTGGGTTAGCCAGTTTAAATCTTCCGCAGCTCCAATCTGCTTCGCTTCGAGAAAAGACGATGAGATTAGCAAACCCCCAAAAACGATTACCCAGTTTTTCATCTTCCTAATTCTTGTATCATCGAAAATGACTCATTTTCCTTCTCAGCTCTCAAGTATCAGCATTCTTGGCTACTTCTGTTGCCATTTCTGAAAGCACTGCCAATTTACCTCCATAGGTTTTTTGGAGTAATTCATGAGTGTAGACTTCCGAGACTGAACCGTATGCGACTTTTCTCATATTGAGCAACAAGAGTTGATCAAAATACTCTTTGGCAGAGGCTAAATCATGATGAACAACCATTAGGGTTTTCCCTGCTTTTTTCATTTCTTGAAGGATGGAAATTATGGTTTTTTCTGTTACAGCATCGACCCCGGCAAAAGGTTCATCCATCAAGTAAACAGCACTCTCCTGAGCAAGAGCTCTTGCCAAAAAAACTCTTTGCTGCTGTCCGCCAGAGAGGTTGCCTATTGGCCTGTCTGCATAAGCGAGCATATTTACTTGTTCGAGGCATTCACTCGCTTTGTTTCTATCCTCTTTACCAATACGGCTTAACCAACCATGGTATCCGTAGCGTCCCATCAGTACCACATCGAATACGGTTACGGGAAAATCCCAGTCGACTGATTCCTTTTGGGGAATGTACCCAATTCTTTTGATTCCTGTTTTGGGGCTATCTCCAAAAATTTTAACATACCCTCCATTGGGTTTGATTATGTTCATGATCGTCTTAATCAATGTGGATTTACCCGCACCATTTGGCCCAAGAATACCAACGAAGGATCCCTCTTCTATCTCAAGATCTACACCATAGAGCACGGGTTTCTTCTGATAGGAAACGGTGAGGTCGTGAACCTCGATCGGTAAATCATGGTGTTTCATTTCCTACGGCCTCAGACCGTCCACAATCGTTAAAATATTGTAAACCAGCATTCCTTCCCAGGTATTGTGGGGGTATGCTTTTTGATTAGGACCAGTGCTTTGGTTTTCTGCACTTCCGAAGGCGTCTGAATATAAAGGTGCTCCAATGACTGCTCCAGTTTCCTTTGCAATCTCACGTAAGGCTTTTGGGTTTACGCTGCTTTCTATGAACAGGCATTTCACCTTTCTCTTCCTAATAAAATCCACCAAATTTGTTCTGTCATTGAGTCCTGCCTCCTGAAGAGTGGAGATGCCCTGTAGGGCGATGACTTCTATGCCAAAAAATTTACCAAGATACCTGAATGCATCGTGACTTGTGATTAAAATTCTCTTTTCTGTAGGAAGGAAGAGGAGTTTTGATCTGGCCCATTTGGTGACTTCCTCTATTTCTTTAACTAGAAGAATTTTCCTTTGTATGATCTCATCTTTTAGCTCTGGCAGTTCCTGAATTAAGAATTCCGAAACTCCCTCGATACACATCAACCAAAGCTTGGGGGAAAACCAAAGGTGAGGATCGTAATTTTCAGATTTCTCTTCATCCGTGCTTAAAAGCAGGTCATCGGGAATAGCAGAGGTAAAGGCATAAGTCGTAATTTTATTGTGACCCTCTCTCAAGATCGAAGCCAGCTTACCTTCAAAACGAAGTCCATGAAAAAGGATCATATCCGCTGTTGAGATAGCGGTCATATCATGAGCAGTGGGTTTGTAGGAATGCGGGTCAGTTCCAGGTCCCATTAAGGAGGTAATTCTGCATGAATTACCAAGTAGCCGGCTCACGATATCTGTTACTTGCGTGGTCGTGGTAACGATGGAGATTTTTTTAGTGGCGTTTAAATCCCCGGAATTTTTAGCCGGCTTTATTTCACAACCGGAGGGTAGAAACAAAAAGGCCAAGGCAGGTATTAGTATGAGCGGTAAAAATTTATGCATAGGAGTAGGCAAATAAAATATTTTGACTAATCAAAGTTATAGTTTGGATTTGCCTTGAGTCAATCTTCTTGAAATACACAATCAAAGAAATGGCGACTTCGACGGTAGAAAATTATTTGAAGGAAATTCTTGTGATCACACTGGAAGAGTCGGTTTCTAAGGTTCCGATGGGTCAAGTTGCCAGAGTGCTCGGCGTTACCCCTGGAACCGCAACCTCCATGGCTAAAAGTTTGGAGCGTGATGGCTGGATCAAGTATTTCCCCCGGGTAGGTGTATCTTTAACCCGTAAAGGAAGAAAACTGGCTATGAATATGTTGCGCAGACATCGTCTGCTCGAAACCTTTCTCGTAGAGACTCTCGGTTTGGATTGGAGTGAGATCCATGCAGAAGCCGAGGAACTGGAGCATGCCATCTCCGAGAAGGTGCTTGAAAAATTGGATGAATTTTTGGGTCGTCCGCGTTTTGATCCACATGGTGATCCTATTCCCTCTAAAGGAGGAGTCATCCAGCAGCTTTCATCGAAGCCATTATCTGATTTCGAAAAAGATGCAGAGATAAGGATCGAATCTATCATTGATCAGGACAAGGAATTCCTCAAGTTTGCAAGAAAAACAAAGTTGGTTCCCGGCCAGCGTTTTAAAATTATCGGCAAAGAAGATTGTGCTGACTCTATTACCCTTAAAAATTCCAAGGGAAAAGAGGTTAACTTAGGTTTCCGTTCGGCAGAAAAAGTGCTGGCATTACCATTTGAGTCATAAAACTGAGAAAAGATCACAAAAAAATGTTTGCTCATTACACTGAAGTCTTTCAAAAAAACCTTTTGTTTAACTAACCCCCTCTTACATTATGCCAAGACCCGTAACCCTGTTTACCGGCCAATGGGCCGACCTTTCCCTACCTGATCTTGCTGCCAAAGCAGCCCAAATGGGCTATGATGGACTCGAGCTCGCCTGTTGGGGAGATCATTTTGATGTCGATAAAGCTGCAGTCTCCAAGAAGTACTGTAAAGAACGGTGGGAGATTCTATCCGATCATGGGCTTACTTCATTCGCGATATCCAGTCATTTAGTCGGGCAAGCTGTTTGTGATCTGATCGATGAGCGCCATAAATCAATCCTCCCTCCTGATGTTTGGGGTGAAGGGGATCCAGAAAAAGTGCGTAAGCGGGCAGCCAAAAAATTGGCGAAGACTGCGAAAGCGTGTCGTAATTTTATCAATGAGAAACCAGGGAGGCAAAAGAAGGACGATTTTCCTGCAGTTGTAAATGGATTTACGGGGTCAAGCATTTGGCATTCGATTTATGCGTTTCCGCCGACTGATCAAGCTTACTGGGACAAGGGTTTTGCTGATTTCGCGAAACGCTTCGGTCCAATCTTGCAGGAATTTGATAAACAAAATGTCAACTTTGCTCTCGAAGTTCATCCTACGGAGATCGCTTTTGATATCGCAAGTGCTGAGAGAGCCCTTGCCGCGGTTAAAGGACATAAGAGGTTTGGTTTTAATTATGATCCTTCTCATCTAGGTTATCAGGGAGTGGATTATGTGAAATTCATCCGCACCTTCTCTGATCGTATTTATCATGCTCATATGAAAGATGCCTGGTGGGGGCACGGAGACGGTACAGTGGGTGTTTTTGGAGGTCACACCACTTTTGCCGACCCAAGACGCCAGTGGGATTTCCGTTCTGTGGGAAGAGGAGATGTTGATTTTGAAGAAATTATCGTGGCTTTGAATGATATTGGATATGCCGGACCGCTTTCGATCGAGTGGGAAGATAGCCGGATGGATCGTTTCCACGGAGCCACTGAATCTTGTGAGTTTGTGAAGCAGTTGGATTTCACTCCCAATCAAATGGCTTTCGATTCTGCGTTCGATAAAGAAAATCAATAATTAGCTAAAATTATGAAAAGAAAATTGCGCATGGGCATGGTCGGCGGTGGCCGGGGAGCATTTATCGGAGGGGTTCACCGAAGAGCGGCTAATCTGGATGGCAATATTGAACTTGTCGCAGGTGCCTTCTCTTCAGATCCTAAAAAGAGCAAGCTTTCAGGAAAGGATTTCCATTTGGATCCTTCAAGAGTCTACAGTTCCTATCAGGAAATGGCTGAGAAAGAAAAAGCCTTACCGGAAGATCAAAGAATTGATTTTGTAACTATTGTGGTTCAAAACCATTTGCATTTTGATGTCGCGAAAACCTTTCTGCAGGCTGGTTTCAATGTGATTTGTGATAAGCCCGTTACTTACGACTTAGCTCAGGCCAGGGAATTACGAAAGATTATAAACAAGACCAAAAAAGTCTTCGCTTTAACTCATAACTATACAGGGTACCCCATGGTCAAGCTTGCCCGCGAAATGGTTAAGAAGGGCGAGCTGGGAGAAATTATCAAAGTGGTCTGCGAGTACCCTCAGGGGTATGCAATCACTGCGCTCACCGGTGAAGAAAAGGCGATTGCCAACTGGCGGGCCAATCCAGAAATTGCCGGAATTTCAAACTGTATGGGGGATATCGGTACGCATGCCGAAAATTTGGTTCACTACATTACCGGATTGGAAATTGATAAATTGTGCGCAGATCTTTCCGTGAACATCCCGGGCCGTAAGCTTGATGATGATGGTAATGTGTTGGTTCGCTTCAAAGGTGGGGCGAAGGGTATCATATACGCATCCCAGGTATCCAATGGAGATGAAAATGATTTAAATATACGCGTCTATGGAACCAAAAAATCAATTGAGTGGCATCAGGAAGATCCCAATGATCTGTTGGTCAAAGACGCCCGTGCTCCGCGGCAAGTCTGGCGCCGAGGCAATGATTATGTAACTGGTGCTGCGGCAGAAAATACACGTATACCTTTTGGTCACCCCGAAGGTTTCATTGAAGCTTTCGCTAATGTTTACAACGCTGCAGCGGTGGCAATCTTAGATGAAGTCTCAGGGAAATACCCTCGGAAATCTGGCTATGATTTTCCCGATATCCGAGATGGTATAATTGGAATGGCATTTATCGAGACGGTTGTGAAGAGTTCTAAATCAAAGGAAAAATGGGTCAAGTTTCCCACGCTCCCCAAGTAATAAATTAATGAGTAAAAAAATTGGAATTATCGGAGCAGGAGGAATGCTCCAGTATCATGCAGCTGGATTTCGTGCCGGCGGTGCTGAGCTGATCGCTATTTGCGACATGAACGAAACGGCTGCAAAAAGTGCAGCGGCAGAATATGAAGTGCCCCATGTGTTTTCAGATTCGGCCAAGATGTTGAGTGAATTGTCGGATTTAGACGCGATTAGCATTATCACTCCCAATCGTACCCATCGCCCCCTTGCCATCCAGGCTTTACAGGCAGGGAAGCATGTCTTTTGCGAGAAACCACCTGCACTTAATGCAAGCGAGGTCAATGAGATGAAACTGGCTTCGGAAGAGGCCGGTAAGACTTTGATGTTTAATTTCAACAACCGGGCACGGCCTGAGTCCTATGCTTTACGCAAGTACATCGAAGCCGGAGAAGTGGGCCAAATCAATTCTGCCCAAGCCAAGTGGATCCGCAGGACTGGAATTCCCGGATTTGGTGGATGGTTCACCAACAAGGAGATGTCAGGTGGCGGGCCATTAATTGATCTTTTGCATATGGTAGATCTTGCCCTCTTTTACATGGATTACCCGAAGCCATCCAATGTGCTCGCACAAACTTTCAATGACTTCATTGAAAACAAGGACTTTAAGGGTCCATGGGGAATACCCGATGTTGCGGATGGCGTTACTGATGTGGAAAGTGCTGCCCATGGATTTGTGACTTTTGAAACCGGTCAAGTACTTAGCTTTCAGATTTCCTGGGCAGAAATGAATAAGCGCGAAGAAGTTTCTGTGACCTTTCAAGGAAAGAAAGCGGGAGGAATGATTCGTCGTTTGTTTGGAGCGGATGGACTCGATGAAACAGCGATTGATGATTGTGAATTGTATGTTCAGGAGCATGGACGATCCGTCAATCGCAGCATTATTACGGAGGCAAATGAAGACATGGGTAGAATTCGTTCAGCCGAGAATTTTGTTCGTTCAATTTCGAATGAAGAAGCACCTTTAAATACGCCTGACCAAGCTTTGGCTTTAATGAAGATTATTGATGCAACCTATGCTTCCTCTAAGAGTGGAAGTTCGATTGCGATCTCCTGATTTTTACTGCATTCGCTTGTCACTTTCCTTAAACTAATCTATTTAATCTACCTCAAATATGGGCAAACAATATAAGAAACTTATTAAACGTCGCAGACGTACCGCGTACCTTGCTAGACGAAAAGCTGCAGTCAATGCAGAGAAACCTGACTCTACTAAAAAAGCAAAGTCACCGGCAAAGAAAGCTGTTCGTAAAAAAGCTACACCAGCACCGAAGACGGAACCTGTTGCTGAAAAAGCGAAAACCGAGGATGTCCTTGGTCCAGA
>JBMYOA010000053.1:0-10107 GCA_049598825.1 Opitutales bacterium
ATGTGAACCAATATGCTTAGAATCGCAGATAAAAATGCACCGTGCATGAAATTTAGCTTTTCCCCAAACAGGTCGATTAGGGTTTGGTTTCCTTCAGCTAGGTTTCCATAAAGTACGGGAATCGAGTAACTGAATATTACTCCAGCAATAATCGCGGCTACTCCTCCAGCTGCGGTTGCCCGTTTCCAGCACATTCCCAAAAAGAACGCGACCACCACTCCCGCAATTAAATTGCCCTGATGTTTCGCTACATGAAGGAAAAAGCTGTCCTTTGAATTGGGATCCATTGTGTAAATGGTGATGAATCCAGCCAGAATAATAAAGGTGATGATCCAAATTCTACCAATGGAAATGAGCTTTCGGTCATCCGCATTCGGGTTGATATATTTTTTGTACAAATCGAAAGTCATGATGGTAGCTGCCGAATTCATCATTGAATCAAGACTTGAAAGAATCGCCCCTATCATTCCTGCCGCAATAAGACCGACCAGTCCAAAACCAATGGGGGCAATTAATTCGGTAAGTAACTTGATAAATACTGCGTCTTGGGCCACCTCCAGGTTTCTGTCCTTAAAAAGGTAAAAGGCTGCGATTCCTGTACCTATAGAAAAGAAAGGAATGAGTAGCTTAAAGAAACCAGCTGCGATAATCCCCATTTTTGCTTCCTTATCAGATACAGCGGATAGGGCTCGTTGTACAATGAACTGGTTTGTGCCCCAGTAGTAAAAGTGTAAGACCATAAGCCCACTGAGTACTCCAGTCCATGGCAGGGCAGGGTGGTTGGAAGAATTATAAAGGTGAAATCGCTCAACACCCTCGGAGCCCAAGTCCCTCGCCATGAGGTTGGCCCAGCCACCGATTTCAGGTTGGGAAAAGGTGATGAAGGCGACTAATAGCCCCGCAAGCAAAAGGAGCACTGATTGTATGACATCGGTTATGATTACCGCCTTCAGTCCTCCGAGGATAACATAAGTGCCTGTCACTAGTGCCATAATCAGGATGCCTAATTTATATTTGAAGGGATCCACATCTCCGGGAGAAATTTCGGGATTTTCAATGTTTCCACCGGCAAAACTTATCGATACGGGAGAATCGAATGTAGAACCTTGAGCGGTTGAATTAATAATTACTTTATCCACTTTACCTGCTGCGAGAGTTGCATCTAGGAAATCAGTCTCTTTGTTATTAATAAGAACCTTTGGAGCACTTCCGTAACTTTCTCCACCATGAAGAATATTGATTTCGGTTAGTTTACCATCATCGCTCACGACTGCCTCGGCCACTGCCTTTCTGCCGGTGTCTCCCTGGAGCAAAATATTAATGGAACGCGATCCGATATAGAAGCCTGGTACCATTTGAATAACCACCATAATGATGACCATGATCAGTGCATAACTTACCCGACTCCGATCATCATAACGCTTACTCAAATAATCGCTCAAGGTGTAGACATTGAGTTTTCTGTAGACAGGAAGGAAGAAGTAGCAAAGCATTAATAGCCCGGCAATTGCCGTGATTTCGAAGTGGCTTTGAGCAAAACCGACCGCAAACCCAACCCCCATCATCCCAACAATATGATTTGCGGATACATTGGATCCGAAGATCGAGCCAGCAACTCCCCACCAACGCGTGCTACGGCCCGCAAGGAAATAGTCCTCGGAACTATCCTCCTTTCTTCCTACCCAAAGTCCCATGCCCATTACGGCAAGTAAGGAACCGAAGAAAATAATCAGGTCAGTAGTGGAGAGCAAAGAATTCATAATCGAAAGGTAGAGACCGATTTCAAATGAGTAAACCGCTAACTCGCCAAGAGGTTCAGTTCGACAATTGACCCTGGAGTAAGTAAACCTCATTCATGTCACAATTTCTTCAATCATCGTTGGTCATTTTCGCCGTTTCCTTCCTTTATTCGTTACTCAGCAGTTGTGTTGGTGAGCAGGATTCCCAAATAATCGAAGATAATTCTTCGACGCCCAAGTTCACCGAAAGGGCAGACGAGGTAAATGCTTCGACGGGGGATTCTAATCATTCGGCTGTTGCTTCAGCTGAAACCCCCGTCCCAGAGGACAGTGATGCAGCAAAAGAACTTAGCTCTTCCAGTATTGATAGAATCCAAAACATTCTTGGGCGGGCTAATCCCGATTACCAAGGCCAAGGGAAATTTCATGAAGATAGTGGAGTGATCGTGGCTGCAGAGTTGCCTAATTGTGGGCTTCGTGATCTTTCGCCATTGAAGGGATTACCATTGCAAGGTTTGGACTTGAGCGGTAACCCCGTGCGGGAACTCCGCCATCTTAAAGGCATGCCCCTCAGGACTCTCTTTATTGAAAATACCAGAGTTGAAACCCTACGGGACCTGGATGAGGCAAAGCTCATGGAATTGAGGCTTAATAATTCCCCCATCCAATCCCTTAAAGGTCTGGAGGGGCAACCTTTGGAAAACTTATATGCAGTTCGCACCAGAATTACCGAGGTTTCTCCAATTCGTTCCTCCAATTTGAAACAACTCTGGTTGTCTGAGTCTCCGGTTTCGGATGTTTCGGGATTAGCCGGACTTCCTCTGGTCAGCCTGACCCTGCATCGTACTTTAGTGGAAGATGTTACTTTTGTTCGTCAACTACCCGTTCTCCAGCGTTTGCATATCGGTGAAACTTTGATCGAAGACTTGACCCCGTTGGCCGGGGTCAATCTTACTCGGTTGGTGTTTACGCCATCTCGAATAAAGCGTGGAATCAATGTGGTTCGAAGCCTTTACGGGTTGCGGGAAATCGGTACTGTTTTTGATGATGCAGGCAGAGATCTTACCTCGCCCGAAGTGTTTTGGGCAAAATATGGTAAGAAATGATTGGCTCACGAGCCTCCATCCATTTTTTACTCGTCTAACTCTTTATTCTGAAGAGTGCGGTTATTCTGGAAGGTAATGATTTTTGAATCAGTCGCATTGAATGTGAAAGGGTTTTCACCTTTCTCTATCCCCAATGTATTGTCTTGAATAGTGTTTTCTTTTGCTTTGTGAAAGCGAATAGGTGACTTGGCGATATCATGAATCCGGTTATCCCGAACGATCATTCCAGAAGAACCTTGATCCATAAAGATTCCGTTACTTTGAGCCCGACCTGCGTTGAGCGGGATATGGTGAATATGATTGTGGGACAGAACTGTTCCAGGTTGTCTGCCCAAAGTATAAATTCCTCCGCCATCCGATAGAATCTGCATTACATGATGGATATGATTATGAGAAATTTCATGTCCCTCACAAGCAGTGGGACTGTCATCCCATTTCCATCCAAGCGAAATTCCGGTGTATGGAAGGTTGGTGATTTCACATTTCGTAATCTTACAATTTTTAGCCATTCCAATCCAAACGCCGACGCAGCCAAAGAACTGATTTCCACACATTCTTATCAGGCAGTCTGAAATGGTAAGATTTTCAGCCGGTTCTCTTCCGTCGGTTTCACCCAGGTTGATTCCGTTTCCTCCAATATTTTCAAAGACAGAGGACTTCACGCTAATGTTTGAAGAGTTTCTACCCAGCCAAAGACCGGATCCTCCAAGATTAATAAACTTACAATTTAGGATTTGGGAGTTCTCTATATTTTCCATTCTTATGGCAGTCGGCATCATCTTTCTCCCCGTTTTGCCCGTGCCATCCCGATATTCATGAATAGATGCCTGCCCCGATGCGTATCCCTTTATGGGTAAATTAAATCGACAGTGAGAAAAAGTAATGCCTTCAAGTAGTAGGTTTTTAACTCTGTTATCTTTGTCGCCAGCCTTCACTTCAAGTATCTGGTCAAGTACTGGAATGATGAAGTTTGCCTCGACGATTTTTTGCTCAGGGAATGGCATGTAATATAAATGACCTTCCGAATAGGCCCATTCCCCGGGCTGATCGATAAAAACGGGAGAGCCTTCGAGCGCGTATCTTGGGTTTTTCTCAAAATGATCGATTGCGTAATGAGGGGCTGCACATCCAATGGGAAATTTCGAAAATAGAACGGATTGATTTCTGTCGATTCGCTCCACTGGCATTCTTGAGATCGACCAATCATGCAAAAGAATCAACTCAGTGGATTCATCAATTTGCGGATTATTGGGGAAATCATTTTTGTGAAAGTAGAATCCGCTTCTCCGGTCGGGTAAGGATTTCTTAATTCTCAACCAACCCGAGTTTGGAAATCTTGCCCGTTTCATTCTTTTTTCATTTATGAAAAGTTCTCTCGGCGGAAGTATTGTCGGGCATTGGGCAATCCATAAGCCATGGTTCCCTTTTTTCCAGCCGCTTACTTTGGTTCCTCCACTGATGATGAGCCCAGGTTTTGCCGTGATTTTTAGTGAACTATCTCTTTCATCCAATTTGATTGTTTTTGTTAGAAAAAGAGTTCCGGTTCCGTGGATACGGATCACTTTTTCCTTTCCTTGAATGGACCGCGATTTCTCCAACGCTTGGTCAAAAGAAGAGAATGGATTGGATGGCGACCCATTGCCTTCTTCCATTTTGAATGAATTTACATGAATTTCATTAGCAAGAAGGGGGACCGTGAAGCTCAAGCAGAGGACTCCGATCCATCGCAAAAGCTTGATAGGTGTTTTTCTACTTACTGTTTTTATGAGCATGTAATTCGGGCCAGGAGAGGATGCCGTCCTGATTAGTATCTGCAGAAGGATTTTTGCGGAAATATGAATTCTTCCAATGTTCATTTTGCAGAATTTTCTTTTTACTTTCCGGCATCTTCTTATGGGCATTCAATTCAGCCCAGGTAAGTTTTCCATCTCCGTTCGAATCAGCCGATGGGTTTTTCTTCAAATACTGTTCCTTCCAATACTCATTGCTCTTTGGTTTTTCTGGAATGCTTTTAGGGATGATGGAGAGAAGTTGTGCTCGAAATCCGGTCAATTTCTTCTCAAATTTTGTATTCTGAGCCAAGTTATTCCATTCGTGATCATCTTTGACCGTGTGATATAACTCTTCTTTTCCATTCTCGTATCGAATATATCGCCAGTCCTTGAAACGGAGGGAATAATTCTGAAAAGCCGGATCATAATACTGAGCCCATTTGTAAAGAGCAGTAATCGCATAGTCAGGGCCATCCCATTTCCCTGTCTCAGGATTTTGAAGAAGAGGTTTAAGTGAAAAGCCATCAAGCGGACGACCTTTATCATTTTTCATGGTATTGGAGGGTAAATCGCAAAGATCAAGGAGGGTGGGGTAAAGATCTACGAGGGAAACGGGTTGATCACATTTCTTACCATTAACTGAAAAACCTGGTGCACGGATGATGAGGGGGACCCGTGTGCTTTCCTGCCAAAGAGAATTTTTGTAAAGATAGTCTTTTTCACCATTTCCCCATCCATGATCACTGGTGAAAATAACAATGGTATTTTTATCCAACCCGGTTTCCTTAAGTGCCTGGAGGATCTCACCCATTAAATCATCGACCGATGCAACAGATGCCAAGTAAGCCTGAATAAATTTCTTCAGGGCCAACTTGCGGTCTCCCCCGTAGGATGCAACCAGGCTATCAAGCATCTTGGTCCCACGGTCTCCACTCCGGTCATCTTCCTTTGAAGTTACGGTGTGCTTAAAGGTATCATCCGCGTCTGCTTTTAAAATTTTCGGCAGTTCGATTGATTCAAGGGGGAAAAGATCAAAGTATTTTTGGGGTACGATTAGCGGCGTGTGTGGACGCACAAACCCCACACCCATAAAAAATGGTTTTTGCTTTTTGGATTGAGCAAGCTCTCTGAGTCTTTTTACCGCCCATTGTGCATTGAGTTCATCACCAGTTGGATCACGGTCATCATCCGAATTATATTTCATTGCCCTTTGCTTACGCCAGCTCCCTGTAATCCAGCTATAGTTTTTTCCGGTATTGGATGATTTTTTATCTGTAACATTTTCCAGTGGTCCAAAATTTCCGTCGATGATTCCGAAGTCATCTCTGAATGGAGCTGGTACGCTCAAGTTGGGGATCCTCTCCTTCCCATCATAAAGGAATGGACCGTAATCTGACGGATGCCCCAATTCTTTCCATTCCTGTTGGTCCCGGTTATGCATAACTTTACCCGTTCCCAAGGTGTGGTATCCATTTTTTCCAAAATGATCCATCATGGTTCGTGAATTTTTGAGAATTTCATTCTTATCCCAATCCTCAAAACCAAACTGTTGAGAGGTATGGGGATAAATGCCTGTGGCAAAGCTTGCCCGGGAAGGGTTGCAGATTGGAATATTGCAATGTGCCTGAGTGAAGGATACGCCACTCTCAATTAACTTTCGGATATGAGGCGTCTTGGTTTGGGGATGACCACCAAGAGTTTCCACATAATCATTCAGATCATCACATACGATTAACAAAACATTGGGCTTATCTGAGGAAAAGCACAGTAAACTGAACCCACAAAAGAAAAGACAGATGAGTTTCAAAAATGACATCCGTACCTTATGTTTCGTTAAGGCATAAAACTCAACAAATATATCCTAAATTAAAATCTGGTAATTTTTGTGAAACCTTAGGAAAAAAGCTGCTTGATCGGGTTTCCGTTATCGGTGATAGGGACTGGGCGATCACCATCATAAAGATATTTACTGGCGTCGATTTGCATTGCGGCACAAACAGTGGCAAAAAAATCGGGAACGGAGACTGGGTTTTCAACAATTTTTTTGGAAATTTCATCAGTCTGTCCGTATGCCCCGCAGTGGTTCAACCCCCCTCCTGCCAGCACGCAGGTCATAGCTTTCCCCTGGTGTCCACGGCCGCCTCCGCCATCAAATTCAGGTGGTCGACCAAATTCGGTGGTAATCATGATTAAAGTTTTATCCAATAAGCTCTTCTTTTCCAGATCGAGAATGAGGGCGGAAACCGCAATATCCATTTCCCTGATCAGTTGATGCTGATTAAGAATTCCTTCATTATGTACATCCCACCCGGTACCATTTAGAAAGTTGAGATTATGGGACACTTCAACGAAACGGACTCCTCTTTCGATAAGTCTTCGACTAAGCAGGCAGCGCTGACCAAATTCACCTCCATAATTCTCACGAAGTGTACTTGGCTCGTTGTCTAACTCGAATGCACGGTTAAAAGAAGGACCGCTTAAGCGAATGCTTTCATCAATGATCTCATCGTAGCCGGCAAGACGGGCATCTTCCGGCCTTCCTGTTGAGTTTCTTAAATCTGATAAAAGCTTGTTTCTCCGATCCTGTCTAAAGCTGCTAATATTTTTCGGACGAGAAAGACCGGCAGGTCCCTGGGATGTGTCGGTCAAATAAAGATATCCATGCTTCGATCCGAGGAATCCAGGACCACGGGTGACATTGGGATATCCGATGACTACATAAGCCGGAGCCGAATCATCGGCGGGGCCACGCTCATGGGCAATCAATGACCCAATGGAAGGGTAGGTGACGGTTCCGCTGATTGCCCGACCGGTGTGCATGAAATTGGTGGCGGCTGCGTGTTCGTCGATTACTTTATGGTTAACCGAACGAACAGCTGTGATCCGGTCCATTAAAGAAGCCATTCTTGGCAAATGTTCACAGAGTTGTACGCCCGGCACTGCGGTATCGATTGAATCATAGTAAGAGCCGGGAATTTTCTCTTTTGGGTCTCCTTTTCGTTTAGGGTCAAAAGTATCAATCTGCCCCATTCCGCCACCCAGCCATATGGAAATTACATGCTCCGTTTTTCCCATCTGGTTACCGCTGGCTATCTGTTTTGCTTGCGTCAGTGCAGGTAGGCAGAATCCGGTTAGGGATCCAGCTTTTACGAAATTTCGTCGTGTCAGTCTATTCATGGCTTCTCGTTTTTGTTTATTAATTTAACCAGACAAATTCCCGGTGATTGATCAAACTCCATATCAGATCTTCGTATCTCTCCCTCCAGTCAGGGTTAATCCGATGATCGACCGGTGGACCCTGGCGAACCTGTTTTTCAACCTCGATTTGAATGGTTGTAGCTTCCGGACTGAGATGATTAAACCAGGTAATCAAGGGTAGTTTTTCTGATTCTTCTGGTTTAAGTGAATCAGCCTTTGGGATAATGCGATTTTCGAACCCAGCACTAATCAAATCAAGTGCACTTATTTGCTCCCTTTGATTGGGTAGTCTGCCGAGGAACCGCAGAAAAATATTTTCGATCAATTCAGGCGCACTTTTGGAATCCAATGCAATCTCAGCAAGGAAACTCTGATTTGAAACTCTTGCAACATTACTGACCAGTACTCCATTTGCCAAAATACCTGACTGGAGTACACTTGGGTCTTTTTCCCGCTGATGAACTGGTTTTTGCCGGGTGCCTGTCCATCCAAATGCTTTCATCACATTTACAATGGTTTGTGCTTTGGGCTTCGCCAAGCTTGGCCGGTCTCGTGAATTATTTAGTGTGCCCATCATCCATGCTCTTGTAGGTTTGCCGAGCGTGTTTCTTTGTTTCAACGACCTTCCTCCGTCAAAGACAAAAGTTAGAATTTCGGAGTCTATTTTCTGATGAGTCGAAGAATGCAATGCATCGACAACCTGCTCAGCACTAAGCCTTCTGGGGTCGGGGGAAAGAAATACACGAGAAAGATGATTACTTTGAGCATTTTTTCCAATTGCCTGCCGCTGGTATGCATTCGATTTCATGATTAATTTGAAGATGGCTCGTGGGTCATATTCGAATTCAACCAGCTTGATCGCGAGCCAATCCAAAAGCTCAGGATGACTCGGTTGATTGCCCTCCCAGTCATGGGCAGGTTCCACAATGCCTGCCCCCATGAGCCTTTTCCAAATCCGGTTAACGATCACCTTGGCAAACCTTTTGTTTTCATGGGAGGTAACCAGCATGGCCAATCTTTCACGCGAATCTTGTTTATTTATTAACAGATGTTCGAGGCTTGTTGATTTTGTGGGGTCTATGAATTCCTTAAGGGACCAATTGGGGGGAATGGTTTCATTCGGCTTGAGCGTAACCTCAATCAACGATTTTCGGCCTTTATGTTCGAAGAAAGATGCGGGTACCCGGCTGGATGAGGGCACCTTGACTGGTTTTCGTTCGAGCATTGCGGATAAGGAAAAGAGATCACGCTGTTTTGATGAATGATAGGGGGCATCATGGCATCGGGCACATTGCATCTCTACCCCCAGAAAAGAAGACGCAATGATATGTGCCTTGGCCGCAAAGGGTGCGTCATTTTCCGCGGCTTGGCCAAACCCGGCACTCCCTCCCCTGGCAGAGTCGCCTCTCATCAAAATCAATTCGGTTACGATCCGGTCGAGAGGTTTTTGATCGATGAATGACTCGTATAGGAACCAGCGAAATGGCCCCGTGCTGTTAAGGGATTGGTTGAGAAGGGTGGGGTTTTCAGCCAAAAGATCGAGCCATTCTCCCATCCAATTATCCACCACTTCATCTTTGGCGAGAAGTGTATCGATCATTTTATCTCGTTTCTGCGGGTCTTGATCATCAGCAAACGAGCGGATTGCTTCAGGACTTGGCGGAATGCCCACTGAGTCGAAATAGACTCTTCGAATAAAAGTATAGTCATCCGCTGAAGCAGGGACATCTAAAGTGAGCGAATTTTGCGGACTTTTCCACTTCGCCCCCTGTTGAATCCACTTTCCGAGAACATCAATTTCTTCTTTGCTCAGATGGTCACCCGATGGCGGCATAATCAAATCTTCATCCTCCGAGATGATACGTGCCATGATTTCACTGCCCATAGGGTCTTCAGGAATGATTGCCGGAAGTTCTGATTCACCGCCAATCAAGGCAGTTTGTCTTTCGCTCAGATCCAGTCCCCCTTTTTTCTTTTTACTTCCATGGCAACGGAAACAATTTTGCTCTAAAATATGGAATGCTGAAGAGGCTAAATCATCACTTCCACCTGAGTCTTTTTTCAGATGGGTCATTTTTTGCGTAATGTAATTATCAATTTGGCCCGATGAGATTTCTTTTTGAAGAATTGGATGTTGTGAAAGCCATTCTCTTTGAACTTCTCTTCTTTTCTTCCACATTGCATCCTGCGAACGGGCGAGTTGCCTCCTTCGGGTGGCATCGAACAAGGAAAGCAATGAATCAGTTGTTTCGAGGGTTCTCTCGACTTCCTTGTCATTCAATACCGGCATAT
>JBMYOA010000054.1:0-10047 GCA_049598825.1 Opitutales bacterium
TTAATTCGAGATGGAGCCATTTTAGTACGAAATGTGCAGGATATTTTAGATGAAATGGAAAATAGTTTTTTGCATGGTATGACTTTTTCGAAAAAAAATACCGAGAACCCCTTGGATGATAATCGGACCGCGAAATCCTCTCAGTTAGAAAACTTTACTTCGGAAGAACGAGAAGTATTTTCTGTTCTAAAGGACGGAACATGCCTTGCTCTCGAAGATATGGTCGAAAGAGTAAGTTTAGACTTTTCAAGCCTTAGCGCGACTCTTTCCATGCTGGAAATTAATGGAGTTTTGGAAAAAAGGTCTGATGGTAAATTTGAGCTAAAATAAAACTACTAATCGCTTTTGTTTGCCAAGGTTACTTTTGTCTCTAATCTGAAAGTTTGTTTAGGGGAGGCGTAGGTAGCGTCTGAGAGTTGATTTAATTATCATTACCCTTTGAACCTGATACGCAATCCGTCGAAGGGAAAACCGTTACCTTCCTTCGTCTATTTATAAATTTATGATAAAAAAAGTCGAAGAACCAAACATACAAGTTTCAACTGAATTCAAGAATTCGAGAAGAGTATATATTGAAAATAATGAAAAGTCGGTCAAAGTACCGATGAGGGAAATTACACTGTCTCCCACTAACAAGACTGACGGGACGATTGAGGAAAATGATCCGATCAGAGTCTATGATACATCAGGTCCTTGGGGTGATCAGGATTTTAGTGGTAGTTACTCGGAGGGTTTGCCTAAAATGAGATCATCTTGGATTTCGGAAAGGCAAGATACCGAAGAGGTGGATGGGCGAGAAGTTAAACCTTCTGATAACGGTTACTTATCTGATGTTCATGACCGAAAAGTTTCTGACCAAAGCAACGACTTACCGGATTTTGATCGCACTAATACCACTACTTTAAAAGCAAAGAGTGGTTCTGTCGTAACCCAGTTGCAATACGCCCGCCAAGGAATCATCACTCCGGAAATGGAATTTATTGCTATTCGTGAGAACATGAAGTTACAGGAATATAGGGGTACGCTCGAAGTGAATTCTGATCGTGATAGGAACGATCTTGCTCATCAACATGTCGGAGAATCCTTCGGTGCTTCCATACCTAATGAAATAACTCCTGAATTTGTTAGGGATGAAGTGGCTAAAGGTCGGGCAATAATTCCAGCCAATATTAATCATCCTGAATTGGAACCGATGATTATTGGCCGTAATTTTCTAGTTAAGATCAATGCCAATATTGGTAACTCAGCTGTAGCCTCTTCCATTGAGGAAGAAGTCGAAAAAATGAGGTGGGCAACCCAATGGGGTGCGGACACATTAATGGATCTTTCAACCGGAAAAAATATTCACCGGACAAGGGAATGGATTCTGCGTAATTGCCCAGTTCCCGTTGGTACGGTTCCCATTTATCAGGCTTTAGAAAAAGTTAATGGTAAGCCTGAGGATTTAACTTGGGAGATTTTCCGTGATACGCTAATCGAGCAAGCAGAACAGGGTGTTGATTACTTTACTATACACGCCGGAGTTCTTCTGCGGTATGTGCCTTTGACGAGCAAGCGAATGACTGGGATCGTTAGTCGTGGTGGTTCTATCATGGCGAAGTGGTGCCTGGCTCATCATCGGGAAAACTTCCTCTATGAAAACTGGGACGAAATCTGCAAAATCATGGCTGCCTATGACATTTCTTTTTCGATAGGGGATGGTTTACGACCTGGTTCTATTGCAGATGCTAATGACGAAGCTCAATTTGCAGAATTAAAAACTCAGGGGGAACTCACGAAGAGAGCTTGGGAGTTTGGTGTTCAAGTGATGAACGAGGGACCAGGGCATGTACCCATGCACATGATCAAAGAGAATATGGAAAAGCAAATTGAGTGGTGCAGTGAAGCCCCATTCTACACGCTTGGTCCTTTAACAACTGATATTGCTCCTGGTTATGATCATCTTACCAGTGGAATAGGAGCCGCTATGATTGGATGGTATGGTTGTGCTATGTTGTGCTATGTTACGCCCAAAGAACACTTGGGTCTCCCGGACAGAGAAGATGTGAGAGAGGGAGTTATTGCTTATAAAATTGCGGCTCATGCTGCGGACTTAGCTAAAGGCCATCCCGCGGCTCAATTCCGCGATAATGCATTATCCAAAGCTCGATTTGAGTTTCGGTGGGAAGATCAATTCAACCTATCCTTGGATCCACCCAAGGCTCGTGAGTTCCATGATCAAACCTTACCCAATGACAATGCAAAGACAGCTCACTTTTGTTCGATGTGTGGCCCTCATTTTTGTTCAATGAAGATCAGTGATGAAGTTCGGGAATTTGCGAAGCAAAAGGGGCTTGATTCGAAAGAAGCTATCGAAATGGGTATGCAAGACAAAGCTAAAGAATTTGTCGAAAAAGGAGCAGAGATTTACTCATCCTAAGAATTGATGAAGATTCTTTTGAATGATGAGAATTATGAAATTGCTGAAAGCACATCCATAACAATGCTTTTCCAAAAGTTAGGGAAAGATGACATGAGAGGATGGGCGGTAGCAGTTAATGAATCCATCATACCTAAACACGACTACGATAATACTTTTCTATTTGATGAAGATCGTGTGATTCTCATTCAGGCGACTCAAGGTGGTTGATTTTAAATGGATGTAGTTTTAATTACACAGCCAAAACTTAAGCATAATGAAGCTATTTTCATTAGTAAGCTTTTCGATGCTGGTCTGGAGAAACTGCACATTCGAAAGCCTATTCATAGTGTATTGGAAATTTCCTGTCTATTAGACTCAATACCCGAAGATTACTGGCCAAACATTGTGATGCACCGACACATCGAGCTTGTGGAGGATTACGGATTGGCAGGCTATCACCACGCGGATGGAGAAGATATAAAGGTTTGTTCGGGTACGCGCAGTCAGTCCATACATCATCTTGAAGATCTTTCTTCGTTTAATTCGCAACTCGATTATGTGTTCTATGGTCCTGTTTACCGGTCAATTTCCAAGAAAGGGTATGAACCCAAAGTTCCTTTGCCTCGAGTCAAAGAAACTTTGAGAGATCTTTCAAAATTGAAAAAAAGACCGAAAATTTATGCCTTAGGTGGCATTCGACGAAAAAAAATTATTCCTATTGCTGAGACGGGTTTCGATGGTCTCGCTCTTTTAGGTTCAATTTGGGGCCACAGCGATCCAGTCAAGGCTTTCAGGAAGTTTAACCAGAGTTACTTAAAATCTCTCTTGAATTCAGTTTAATTTTTGAAGGTTTTGAAATTAATGAACAAAAGATTGCCACGCTTATACTGTCTGACTTCAGATCATCTTGATATGTCTCACTCACAGCAGGTTTCTTTTTTATGTGAAGGCGGGATTCGTTTGATTCAATTAAGGTCAAAAAAGCTATCTCACGCTGAACTGCAACTCGAAGCATCCAAATCAGTTGAGATCTGTAACCAATTTGATGCAAAACTCATCATCAACGATTCTGTCGAAATTGCGAAATCAACTGGTGCGGATGGAGTGCATCTAGGCAAAGATGATATGAATCTTCTAAAAGCACGAGAAACCCTCGGGGGCTCAACGCTGATTGGAGTCACAATTCATTCAGAAGATGAAATTAGCGATAATACATATGAATTCGCTGATTATGCCGGTTTAGGTCCGTTTCGAAATTCGAAAACAAAAAGCGAACTCAATCCTCAACTTTCGGAAAATGATTATTCCACCATCATTCATCTTTTGGATCCCATACCAGTTTTTTTAATAGGTGGAATAAATTCTCAGGACTTCACGACCATTCAACGCTTAGGTAATCATGGTCTTGCTGTTTGTTCAGCCTTATCGAAGGACCTTTCTTTAGATAATTCCAACATTAAGGAATTTATTAGTGAATCTGAAAAGCACGATAAAATCCTAGCTTTGAACTAATATGAATAGTGAAAAATTAGAGATCGCGGGAGAAAAGTTTGATTCGAGATTATTTGTGGGGACTGGTAAGTTTTCATCGGGTGAGACTCTGAGTCAAGTCATTGAGTACACAGGAACCGAAATGGTTACGGTGGCGATGAAGCGAGCTAACATCGGCGACGAATCTAGAGATTCCATCCTCCCTCATATTCAAAAATCAGGGGTGCGTATATTACCAAACACATCTGGAGTAAGAGATGCAAAAGAGGCAGTTTTTGTTGCCCGGATGGCAAGAGAAGCACTGGAAACTAATTGGTTGAAATTAGAAATTCACCCGGATCCCAAATACCTGATGCCCGATCCTGTTGAAACCCTTCTTGCTACCGAAGAACTAGCAAAAGAAGGTTTTATCATTTTACCTTACTGTCATGCAGACCCAGTCCTGTGTAAGAAACTAGAAGATGCAGGAGCATCGGCAGTTATGCCTCTTGGATCTGCTATAGGTAGTAATCGAGGATTGGATAGTCGTGAATTTCTTAGAATCATTATTGAGCAGGCTTCATTGCCAGTGATTATTGATGCCGGCATTGGTCGTCCATCTCATGCCGCCGAAGCGATGGAGATGGGTGCATCTGCGGTCCTTGTGAACACAGCTTTAGCTGTTTCCGGCGACCCTTTGAAAATGGCAACTGCTTTTAAGGACGCCGTCAGGGCAGGGCACACTGCTTTTGTTGCCGGTATTGGAAGTGAATCTTCCACTGCTCAGCCGACATCTCCACTAACCAGCTTTTTATCCTGAGTAGCCATCTTTACTAGTGACTACTTACAATGAGTATTTTTCTTCCGTAAAATGGGATGTGATTTCTGAGAAAATTTCTTCCATTACAAGGAATCAAGTTGCTCAGGCAATTAATCGTGAAGGAAGAGGTGGTTTAGAGGACTTTACAGCCCTGCTTTCACCTATTGCTGCTTCTGAATTTCTTGAGCCAATGGCTAGGTTGAGTCATTCACTAACTCAAAAAAGGTTTGGGAAAGCTATTCGTTTATTTGCTCCTCTTTATCTTTCGAATGAGTGCAATAATGTTTGTGATTACTGTGGGTTTAGTCTCGGTAATAAGATCGTACGTAAAACCCTAAACCAAGCTGAGCTTCTGCGAGAGGCCGGTATCTTAAAAAAAATGGGTTTCGATCATATCTTGTTGGTAACGGGTGAATCGACTCGGAAGGTAGGACTGGATTATATAAACCAATCATTATCTACCCTGCGTCCCTATTTCAGCAATTTATCAATAGAGGTACAGCCACTTCAACAAGAGGAGTATGCTGTTCTCAAGTCAAGTGGGCTTCATGCCGTTTTGGTTTATCAGGAGACTTACAATCAGGAGAGCTACGCCCAACATCATTTAAAAGGGAAGAAATCCAATTTCGAATGGAGACTTGCAACCCCTGACAGGCTTGGGAAAGCAGGCGTTCATAAGATCGGTTTGGGTTGCCTTTTTGGTTTAACGAAGGATTGGAGAGCTGACGCATTTTTTGCAGGTCATCATATGGACTACCTCCAAAGAAAGTACTGGAGGACTCAATATTCGATGTCTTTTCCGAGATTACGACCTTGTGCTGGAGAGATTCCTCCAGAGGTTAGTTTGGCAGATCGAGATCTCGTTCAACTCATTTGTGCATTCAGAATATTTAATCACGAATTAGAAATTAGTATCTCTACCAGAGAGAGTTCTGAATTGAGAGACCACCTTCTTCCTCTTGGGGTTACCACGATGAGTGCTGGTTCGAAAACTAATCCGGGAGGATATGGGGAAGATGAGAGTCTGGAGCAATTCGAAATCTCTGATTCCAGGTCTGTCTCAGAAGTAAGTTTGCAGCTTCAGCAGTCAGGGTATGATGTGGTTTGGAAGGATTGGGATCAATCCTATGATCAATCAAACAGTTATGCTTTATCTGATGATAGCGTTCAGTGCTCCATTGAAAAACCTGATCTTAGTATTGCCGGTTGAATCCTTTAAGCAAAGAGGAAAGTAATTTTTATCAGAGGCATTTGATGCTTAGTGATTTTGGTCATGAAGGTCAGATGAAACTAAAAAGTGCTTCCGTCCTGCTAGTGGGAGCAGGTGGACTGGGGTGTCCAGCCCTTCAATATTTAACAGCTGCAGGTGTCGGCAGAATCGGAATTATCGATGATGACATTGTGGAAGAATCCAATCTTCAGCGACAGGTTGTTTACAGGCTTGAAGATGTTGGATCCCTTAAAGCAATTACCGCTGCAAAACGCATGGAGCAGCATAACCCAAATATTTTGCTTCAACCTTATTCGACCCGTTTAACCGACGAGAATATATTAGAAATATTCGATCAATATGATGTGATCTTAGATGGTAGTGATAATTTTGAAACTCGCTACTTGGTCAATGATGCCTGTGTGATTCTTGGCAAACCCTTGGTTTTTGGTGCAATTTATAAATTCAGTGGTCAACTAAGTGTTTTCAATTTCGAAAATGGCCCAACTTATCGTTGTCTTTTTCCTGAGCCTCCGGGTGCTGATGCTTTGCCTTCCTGTGCAGATGCTGGAGTGCTTGGGGTGTTGCCGGGAATCATTGGTTCATTGCAGGCCCTTGAGACCATCAAAATTATTACTGGTATTGGAGAAGTGATGACAGGTAGGGTTCTTCTTTATGACGCTTTGGGGCAAAAATTTGATGAGCTCAAATTGTCAGCCGATAAGCAAAATCAAGAAATTACTGAACTACAAAATTATTCATTTAATTTAGATTGCAGTACACCCGTTATGAAGAACCCAATTGAAATCAATGAAATAGATCCAGCAGACTTACTCAAAATGGTGGATGAGAACCCTAACCTGTCTATCATTGATGTCCGCGAAGATTGGGAAAGGGAACTGGAGTGCATTCAGCCTTCCCTGCATATTCCTTTGGGGAATTTCCATCAGGAAACTCCACCACAATCTTTACCGGTTTCTTTGGATGAAGAGATGGTCATTTATTGCAAAGCGGGCGTGCGAAGTTTGGATGCATGTAAAGTCTTATCCGATCTGGGTTATACTAAACTAAATAACCTAAGCGGAGGAATGATGCGGTGGCGTGCTGAAAATATGCCTCTATTTTTAAAGAATGAAGAGTAATGCCTGAGATTTTGGTAATCGGAGGCTCGGATGGTAGCTGCGGTGCAGGAGTTTTTGCTGATCACGAAACTCTTATATCTTTAGGTTCAAAAGCAAAGTTCATCGTAACCTCGGTAACCTCACAAAATGATGATGTTTTTTTAGAAACTCATGATGTACCTTCAAGCACTCTGGAATCACAGTTTAAAGCCCTTTCGTTTGAAGATTTTAATGCAATTAAAATTGGGATGCTGCCTAGTGTTGAGGCTGTTCAAATCGTAAGTAGATATTTGGACGATGTTTCGCAAAAAATCGTTATGGATCCAGTCTTACGAAGTTCTTCTGGAGGGAGTTTGTCTACCCATGAAACGATTTCAGCAATGGAAGAACTGCTTTTCCCAAAAGTAGATCTGTTAACTCCCAATCTATTGGAGGCTTTTTCGTTGCTGAATTTGGACGGAGATCAGGAAATACAAATCGAAGCGATTGCTTCCCGTTGCCTTGAGTTTGGTTCCGAGGCAGTTCTCTTGAAGGGTGGACATTTGAAAGGAGCGATTTGCAAAGATATTTTGGTGGAGAAAGGAAAAGCCCCTATTGTTTTTCAGAGAAACAAAATTGCAGGTGGTACTTCGGTTCGGGGTACTGGGTGCCGACTCGCGAGTGCGATTGCCCATTTTCTTGCCGAGGGTAGAGAACTGGAAGACGCGGTAAACGCAGGTATTGAATTTTTGCAGAGGTATATTCGGACAACCTTGAATAATTAAGAGGCTTTTCCTTTGGTGAGAGCCAACCTGATCAACTCCTCAGTACTCGCATTTTCATCCATGCTCTCTGAGGCACGACGTATGGCTAAGTCCGCATCAGTTGCTTTATAACCGAGTGTGAGGAGAGCTGATACTGCGTCCTGGAAATTTGTAAGGTTTTGACTGATATCTGCGTGTTGGCTTGTATCCAAGCTGGAAGGGCTTACCTTAGTTTCCTGAGAAAGTTCTTTGGGCAAGACTTTGTCTTTCAACTCTACGACAATACGCTCAGCCGTCTTTTTTCCCAATCCCTGTGCTTTTGAGAGCATGGCTACATCGCCACTTGCAATGGAAACTTTGAGAGTCTGTAAAGAAAGAGAACCCAATAAGTTGAGTGCTATTTTTGGGCCGATTCCGGAAACTTTATCAACAATCATGCGGAAGAAATCCCTGGATTCACGATCGATAAAGCCATAGAGGGTTTGAGAATCTTCGCGATAAGTTGCGTGTGTGAATAATTTCACCGCATCACCCAGAGAGGGAAGCCTTTCTACCGTCGTTAAGGGCACATGAACTTCGTACCCAATCCCATTGACTTCCAAAATAGCAAGTGTGAGTTGACATTCAATTAACTGTCCTTTGATAAATGCAATCATGTTTTATCTATCCCTGTAGTCCCAAAACATCCTGCATCGAGTACAGTCCAGCTGGTTGTTGAATAACCCAGTTTGCTGCCTTGAGTGCACCAGCGGCAAAAATCACACGGTCGGTTGCTCGGTGGGTAAGTTCGATTCTTTCTCCAGTCCCGGCAAACATAACGGTATGCTCCCCAACGATGTCACCTCCCCGGATCGCATGAGACCCAATTTCTTCGTTTTTTCTTTCTCCAGGGATACCGCTCCTTCCATGAGTGATATCTGAATCAGCCGCATTTCTGGAATCTTTGATTATTTCAAGCAAACGATCTGCAGTTCCACTCGGTGCATCTTTCTTGAGTCGGTGATGCATTTCTAAAACTTCAGGATCGAAATCACTACTTGCATCGAGAACGCGTGCAGCCTGTTGGGTCAGAAAAAATAGAAGATTAACACCCGTGGAGAAGTTTCCTGCCCAAACGACTGGAATCGGGGCAAGAATATCGATGATTTTTTGTTTAAGATCTTTGTCATGTCCGGTCGTTCCGATCACCATGGGTTTTCCTGAATTGGCTGCAATTTCAGCCATCGGTAGGGTGGCATCTGCTAGGGAGAAATCGATGATGACATCACAATCATTGATTTTTTCGGCTGCATCGTCTCCCTGATCGACGGGCGCAGTTATTTCGCAATTATGATCGACTGCAATTCTTGAAATGGCTTGCCCCATTCTTCCCTTCGACCCGCAAAGTAATATTTTATTCTTCATAAATAAGGTCTACAGATCTGAAGCGATTTTTTCCAACAGTTGCTTGTTTGAAGCAGATACAGGGGAAAGAGGAAGACGAACTTCCGCGGAACTAATTACATTTTTCAAATGTAATAAAGTTTTAATGGGCACAGGGTTTGGCTCGCAAAAAATGTCGGTGAAAAAATTATAATTTTCGAGATGAATTTTTTGGGCATCGATAAATTTCCCCTCTAAGGCAAAGGAGACAAGTGAGACCACTTCTTGAGGAATAAGGTTGGATGCAACGCTAACAACCCCTTTAGCTCCACAAGCCATGAATGGTAAGGTCAGCCCATCATCTCCCGATAGAACGGTGAAGTCCGAATCTAATGCGACAACCGTTTCCGAAACCTTGCTGGACCGTCCTCCGGCTTCTTTAAGTGCACAAATATGGGGGTGGTTTTCTCGTAAGCGTTTTACAGTATCCGTAGAAATTTCAATACCACAGCGAGAGGGAATGGAATAGAGAACTATTGGTTTTTCGGTTCTTTTGGCGATCTCCGAGAAGTGGGCAAACAATCCTTCCTGAGAGGGTTTATTGTAATATGGGGCTACAATTAGAAAAGCATCAGCTCCTGCTTGATCTGCATTTTCAGTGAGAAAAAGCGCTTCCTGAGTAGAGTTGGCTCCCGTTCCGGCTATCACCGGTACTTTTCCGTTTGCCATGCCAATGGTCTGACGAATCACTTCTAGGTGCTCGTCTTTGCAAAGGGTAGGGGACTCTCCAGTAGTTCCGCATGGTACCAATCCCGAAACATTTCCATCAATTTGTTTCGAAATAAGGTTTTCAAGATCTCCATAGGAGACCTCTCCATCTTTCATGGGTGTAATAAGAGCTGTGTGAACTCCGTGAAGTA
>JBMYOA010000055.1:0-9939 GCA_049598825.1 Opitutales bacterium
CGGCAATTTTTGCCTTATATTTCGAATCAATTTCCGCAATTTTTGCTTTTTGTTCTTCGCTAAGCGGTTTGTCGCCTCCTCCCATTCTTTCCATGGCCAATTCGTATGAACTTTTCATGAGACTAGTGTAGTGAACAAAAATTGAATTTCCTCAAGGTTTTTCGATCACTTCTTTTCAATGAGCAACGAGGCCTTGGGGATTTCGCTGGTTTTCCAATAGGTCGTATCATCCTCCGAGAATCGGTAATGTTTCAGGGTTACCCTGAGTTGGGCGGGACCTTCAGGGAACTTGGGATACTCAGCAAGCAGGCTTAGAACATTCTCATTTTGCAGGAACAATGCTTCAAGGAAATTCCCAAACCATTGGGACCGCCCAAGAAACGCTCCGAGCAATTGATTATAATTTTGAAGAACCTGCTGCTGGATATGATTCGGGGAATTGGATAGTGCGAAAAATTCTTGCTCACCGAGTACTTTCTGTAGATTTGCGAAATCGTCCTGATCTCCACCATTGGCTGAGATCTGCAAAAATCGAAAATACAAGAAGCGGGTGAAGTCATTTTGGACATAGTTTTCAAAATTGAGACCCTCAAACCACATTTGCCAATCAAGCCGAGGCATATGCGGCCCAGCAAATGAGGCCGCCCGCTCCAAGTTCCCAGGTTTCCATTTAAATTCGTAGGGTTGCCAGTCTTTACCGTCCATCGATCCTTCAATAATGATCTCAGGTCGAGTGGTGGTCATAACCCGAAACAAACCGTAGGAATTAAAGCACCGCAGAACTCTTGCCTCTACCTGTAACGATTGAATCCACTGAGGTACTTCCAGGTATTCTTCTTCGGTGGGTTTGTTTCCCTTCAAGTCGTTGATTATGTGACCATAACTGGTGGTCAGAAAAACTGAAAAGAGGAGAAAGAGAACGGGCGTTCGAAAAGCTGACTTACTGGCTGTAGTCCCGGTTGTACTTTTCGGAAAGCGATTGGTTATTGCTGAGGGTATGACCTGATCGTCGAGCAGCGGGATGCATAGGCAGAGGGTTAATAAATTGAAAAAACCGTAGTTGCCTGAAAGTAGAATGGCTACCTGTAGTAGGACTTGCCCAATGAGGGCCACCCGCCTTGCATTTCCTGGTAAAAAAAAGCAAAGAGGAAGGGCGAGTTCGATAACATACATGGAATACAGAGAAAGTGAATCAAACCACGAGGGCAGGGAATGAATCCACCTCGACAATCCATGAGGTAACGGTTGTGTCCAATAGTGATATTCCAAAGCGGTGAGTTCACGCCAGGTATTGGTTCCGTCCCCGGCAAAAGAAGTAAATTTTACAATGCCTGACTCGAACATGAGTTTAGCAAGCAAAGCAATCACCAGAATTCGGGACCAATGGGAAAAATAGACTTTTGAACCAAGGCGATGGAAACGAACCATGGGAAGAAAGGGCAGGGATAACAGTAAACTCTCTACTAGCAAAATATCCCACTGAAAGCTGAGGAATGGTTCCCCGACTACCATGAGGGACAAATAAGTGACATAAGAAAAGATTGCACTTACGAGCGGGGCCCATCCAAGTGTCAGAGCAAAGGAGGATAGCGATCCAATAACAAAAAGGGAGGTATGTCCTCCGGGAATTGAGAACCAAAGTAAGGTGGGGCGAAGGGAGTATTTCGAAAGACCAGGGTTTTGTTCTGCCACTTGTTCAATTTCATACAAATCTTCGTTCCATGGAGATATGCCATCCGCTCCAATCAAGGCATCTGCCTGAATCCAGTAAGACAAAAAAGCACATAAGGAAATCAGCCCAAGGGATCGCCCAAAAAGCCAGTGAGCAAAAGTAAATGAATAGTTTGTATAACCCCATTGCTCCAAGACCTTCAGGGAGAAAGCTTTTTTTTCTCTTACAAGGTTTTCCGCGTAACCTGAGTCCATTTTTTCCATACTTCCACATTTATGAATACGGACCTTAGTGTATGCAATCGAATGAAAATAATAATAATTATTGAACCTTCAAAAGAAAGATGGGCAGAGAACAAATATGGGGGACACTCTCTGGTGTGGATGTTTTCCTGAAAAAACTTATCTTAGGAGTCTTATTTTGAGGACTTTTGCTTTCTGAGGTAGCAATCTAGCTCACTCATCCACTCATGATAAATTTGAGGATCCATGGCAAAGGATTCAATGGCCATGGGCCGGATTGATTTAGGGTCAGATGGTTTGGGTAAATGGAAAGATTTTCGGCTCGAATGAGTAGTGTAGGATACCTCCGCACCAGCATTTTTTTCGGTCGGTTCAAATACACTGATGTGGGTAACAGGGTGGTCCATAATGGAATTTTCTATTCCAACGATGAATGATCACAAATTTCAGTAGGCAACAAAAAAGCCTGGGAGAACCCAGGCTTTCTTGAACTCGTCAAAGACGAGATAAATCGTTTCGGATCGAATTACTCGGAAGCGTTTCCTTCAGCGTCAGAGTGATTGTGGTCACCACCGCCGCATTCGCCACAGCATTCAGCTTCGGCTCCGCCACCGCAGGAAGCAAACAATCCAATAGAAATGATTCCAAGAATAGAGAGTAAGTATTTCATGTTATAGTATAAGTATAGTTGTGAGCACATTGCTCATGTTTATGACATCTATCATCTAAAATGATCGTGTTTAGTCAAGGCTTTAGCTTGAAGTTAAAATTTTGGACCTGGTTTTGGAATTCCTACTTCAACGATTTCCTGATCATTGGATAGGTAGATTTTATCCTCCGGGTTGGGTCTGATATTCTTCAGACCTGTGAAGGAACCAAATGCGGGCAGGATAATACTTTCTCTTCTCACCCAAAAACAAGCAGCCCGTATGCTACCTCTTCCGATCCCTTTGATTGAATAGCCCGGATGGATGTGACCCGCCAAGTAAGGCGTATTTTCTTTGTCCGATGGATGGTGGCGACAATTCAAATGTTTCATCAGAAAAGGCTCCGCATGACACTTGATCGAGAGTTCTGCCCATGGATCACCAGATTTTAAATCATGATTTCCGCGAATTAGAACAATCTCCACACTTGGGCAAGCTTCGCGCCATTGAAACAGAAGCGTTCGTACAGGATCCGTTTTTCCCTGACGGGCGTGAAGGAAATCGCCAAGAAAAACCAGCCGACTGGCCTGCGTTTGTTCGAGCATCTGCAACAACCTCGTGCAGTCATCCTCGGTGGTGTGCTCGGATACAGGGATCCCGACTTTTCGAAAGGTCGCCGCTTTTCCAAAATGAGGATCAGCCACAAAAAGGGTTTTTTCCTCCGGCCAAAATAATCCCTTCTGGGCGAGAAGGTGAAGCTTTTGGTCCTGCCATTGTATTTCAATCATCTGTTGTGAAGGAGTGACCATCGGTTTAATTAGTCTGTTCCAATTCTTCTGCCATCTTTCGAACCCGGTCTCCCCAGGATTCCGTGCTCACCTGGGTGCGGAGGGATTCCGCCCATAAGGGGAACGCAAAGGGGGTGAGTCTACCCGGATAATTAATGATCAAGTCCTGACTTTTTATTTCCTGAAGTTTGGAAAGGATTCGTTCGACTTCAAGCTGTCTTTCCAGAACTTCTCTCCGTGACTGTGTAAGTAGCAGGTTCTCCGGATCGTATTTCGAAAACACATCAAAGAAAAGTCCACCGGACGCCTGTACCTGTCTTGCAGACTTTTGAGCACCGGGAAATCCCTGGAAAATCAAGCCCGCCACCCGGGCCACTTCCCTGAACTGCCTCTTGGCCATTTCGCTCAAATTCATACAGTCGAGTAGTTCATCGATCAGATTTTCCGGGTTGAGCAATTCCCGCCATTCTTTTTCACGGAGATCAAGATCTTCATTCGAGCATAGGTGGAAACCGTAGTCATTGAATGAAACAGATAAGCTCATCGGAATAATCTTAGACATACGATAACTGACCAAGGCGGCAAGTCCTTCATTGGCCAACCTGCCGGCAAAGGGGAAAAGAAACCAGTTAACACCTTCTTTGGTAACGGTCTTTTCAATTAAGAACTGATTTTGTTCGGGTAGAGTCGAATTTTTGTCCTGAATCGAAAGGGTCGGGGCAATCGCTTTCATTTCAGGTTCTTTACAACTTCCCGTCTTTGCCTGCATCAGTTTTTCGCGAACTGCGATAGAGAGTTCTGAGGATAAGGGAGATTTCCCTCCTCCCCATACCGGTATCGCCCCCTTGCCGGCTTTGGCTATCGATACAATGGCGGTAAGGTCTCGGACCCGTTCCAATCGTAAGAGCTTGCCGGAGAAGTAGAAGTTGGACTTTGGGTTAATCCTTGAAATGAAGGACTCCTCGATGGTTCCAAGGGTCTTTCCCGTTTTAAATTTAACTGTAATGGCCTGATCACTGGTTATGGTGCCAATGGACATCCGATGAAATCGCCCGATGATTTTTGATTCCACGCAGTGAATTCCGTTTTTGACGACTACCCGTTTAAACTGATCATAGGCCCTCAGGGTGTTTCCTCCCCGGATCACAAAATCGAGCGTCCAACCCCATTCCTCTTCGGACAGATCCCGGTATGACCACGCAGTCCGAACTTCCTGCAATGTCTCTTTCTCGGAAAAACCACCACCAAGAGCTAGGGTGATTAGATGCTGGGCTAAAAGATCAAGGGGAGCCCGTAAAGGTTCTCTTTGTTCAATCTTTCTGGCTTCCATGGCTTCGCGGGCAGCCGCATATTCGACCAGTTCCATTGCCTGAGTGGGCACGCAGAATACCCGGCTTATCGCACCTGGTTGGTGTCCGCATCTGCCGGCTCGTTGCAAAAGGCGGGCAACCCCTTTGGGACCCCCGATTTGAATGACCTGTTCAACTGGGGAGAAATCCACCCCAAGGTCCAGGCTGCTGGTACACACGACCGCTTTGATTTGTCCTGTGCGTAAACGGTTTTCCACCTCAGTGCGATCCTTGCGATCCAACGATCCATGATGAATGCCAAGCTGATCTCCCCACTTGGGCCGAACAGAGAACAACGCGTGATACCAGTATTCGGTCTGCGATCGAACATTGGTGAAGACTAAAGTGGTTTGTGCCTTTTCGATCTGCTTGGCGACTTCTTCGACCAGCTTGCCACCCAGATGACCGGCCCAGGGAAACTTTTCCATATCTTTGGGGATGATCGTTTTTACCACAAATTTCTTCTTTAAATCACCATTGATCAGAACGCTGTTCTCGTGGGAACCGACGAGTGTTGAGAGAGCCGTGTCCAGGTTCCCCAAGGTCGCGGAAAGTCCCCAAGTCTTAAGTTCTGGATTCCATTTTCGCAGTCTGGCAAGACAGAGCTCAGTTTGGGTGCCCCGCTTGCTTGAAAGTAATTCGTGCCATTCGTCCACAATTACCGCACGAAGATCTGAGAACGCCTCTTTCGTTTCAGGATAGGATAATAGCAGGGAAAGGCTTTCCGGAGTGGTTACCAAGCAGGATGGGTATTTCTTTCTTTGCTTGGCTTTGACGGAACCTGAAGTGTCACCAGTTCGGGACTGAATGCTCCAGGGGAGACCTAGGCCTTCACTTAGTTCTTCCAGGGTTCGGGTCGTGTCCTCGACGAGTGCCCGCAGTGGAGTGAGCCAAAGCACCCGCAAATGAGGTGCCCGTTTCGGCATTTCCTTGCCCTTTTGTTCGGACATCCATTCCAGCAGGGTAGGCGTCCAGACTGCATAGGTTTTTCCGGTGCCGGTTGGGGCATGGACCAATCCCGATTTTCCTTCGGCATAGCTTTTCCAGGCTTCCTTTTGAAAAGGGAAAGGCTTCCAGTTGCGGTCATGGAAATATTGTTCAGCCTCTTTACGGGCCCTTTGGTAGGAGGCTTTAGTTGTCAAAATTACTGAAACTAAAAAAGAAGAGACTGTTTTCCCTTTTCAGCGATGAGCAAATCAGGGTCATTATTTCGGGTGGAATTTACTCTCGAGCTTACCTGATAAACCGTCCATGCCGGTTGCGTAGATTGCATGATTTTAAGGAGGGAGTTTTCGCCCTGTTTATCATCCAGCCATTGCTCCCATTGTGTCTCGGTCAAGGCAACCGGGGCACGGTGATGAATATGCAAAAGATTGGACGGGGCGCTGCGGGTTAGAATAGAAAATACATTTCTTGTTGAACCCTGCTGGTGGATGGTCTTGCCAATTCCGGCAAACGCAAAAGTTTCATCCAATTCCGAGAAGATATGGTGAGGGTACTTCTGTCCCTCAATGACCTGCCATTCGAACCAGCCATCGGCAGGAATTAGGCATCGGTGCTGAAAAAAAGAATCCTTGAAGATTGGTTTTTCATGAACGGTCTCGGATCGAGCATTGATCGGAAAAAAAACTTGCGAAGAAGATTCGGACTTCGGGTTTCCCCAGTGTCTGTTTTGCCATTGGACTGAGCCCGAACTACTGGAAATCGTGGGGTGAGCCTGCCCCGGGGCCCGGTTAAAACTGGGTGGTGGTGGCTCTTCCGGTTCCTTGACCAGTCTTTTAAATTTTTGGCCGTGAGTGGCTTTCCAGGTGTAGCGTCCGCACATTCCTTATTTTTTATCCCGCCTGCTTAGTCAGGCAAATGACTCAGGCTTGCTTCGGGTAGGCTACGATCATCCGATTGATCCGCAAAATAAAGTTTGTGAGTTTGGAACCCAGCCCGGAATGGAGGTCCATTTTCCTTCACCCAAGATGTAATTGCATGCAAAACACTGGGGTCCTGACTCTTTGACCACTCCGGATGTAACCAGACAGGAATGTCTTCTTCTTTTAAGGTCAGGGCCTCACTCCATTTTTCGATACTGGTTTCATCCTCCACGATAATTTTGTATTCATCTGCCCGTTCCAGCGTTTCCTCGATCGGGGGTGACGCCCACTTTGGACTGATCGTAATCCAGTCGATCTCTCCGTTAACCGGGAAGGCTCCACAGGTTTCAAGATGTACTGGAAGATTTCGGCTCTTCAGCTGGTAAGCGAGATTTTGAAGATTGTGAATTGCAGGTTCTCCGCCGGTGATGACCACGATTTCCGGGCAGGCCATAAACGCTTCATCGGCCAACTCGTCCGGATTCATTTTTACAATGGAATCAGGCTTGTGGTCGGGGTGCCAGGTACCGGCAGAATCACACCATGGGCAATGAACTGGGCAGCCGTGCAGACGAATGAAGAATGCGGATTTACCCCAATGCAAGCCTTCCCCCTGCCAGGAGTGAAAACGCTCATAAACAGGATAGCCTTCCATGGTTAAAAGACAGGGGTGTAAGTGGCAGAATTCTTGGAGTCTTCTTCCAAGTGCAGGGATTGCAGGCGAACCCGGCCTTTTGTCTTCTCGTCAATCATTGGCTGAAATGTATGGTAGAGAAACTGGGCGATTCCCTCACAGGATGCACTGTCCACCCAGAGGATTTTGAGGAGACCCATTTGTTCCAGCTTTTCACACTCTTTCTGCATGGGGTCAGATTTCTTAAGGGCCGTGGCATGATCCAGGTTTTGGTCAATCCAGTCTTTGAGGAAGTGAAGGTCGCCAAAATCGATTACAAATCCGTTGTCGTCCAATTCCTTTGCTTCAAAAGTCAGGGTTACAGCCCAACTATGACCGTGCAGACGCGAGCATCTTCCGCTGTGGAGCGGTTGACGGTGTGAGAGCGGAATATCCCGGTAGGACTTGGTACAGGTGATCATGAAGCTGTAGAGTTATTCTTCATACTTGGTTGGGTCGGGGATCTTGGCGAGAGCAAAGGCTTCTTTTCGTTCGACACAGGTACCGCATTTACCGCAATGAATTTCATTGCCCGCATAGCATGACCAAGTCAGGTGCAGAGGTGCGTCTAATTCAGCTCCCAGAGAAACAAGATCGGATTTGGTCATATCCACAAATGGACGATGGAGTGATAGGGTGTTCCAATCAGCAAGACTCAGTGCTGTATCCATAGCATCTGCAAATTCAGGACGGCAATCAGGGTAGATGGTATGATCCCCAGCATGAGCGGCATAAGCAATCGTATCAAAGCCCAATGACAACGCATGTCCACCCGCCAAGGCGAGCAGGATCATGTTACGGTTGGGCACGACCGTTGATTTCATAGATTCCTCCGCGTAGTGACCTTCGGGAAGGATCAGGCTTTTATCCGTAAGGGAGGATCCGCCCAGGATTGTACCGAGTTGAGGAAGTTTGAGGATTTCATGAGGAAGTTCCAAATGCTTGGCCACTTGTTGGCTGTGGTTCAATTCCTTGGCATGTCTCTGCCCGTAATCGATCGATAGCAAACGGGTCTCCTCGGCATCCTTTTTCATTTGCGTGGCAAGCACGGTAGAGTCGAGGCCGCCGGAAAAAAGAACCAAGGCTTTCATGAGTTGGAAAGAGATAAAAACATTAACACCTTTTTACATAGAGAAGATTGGGCGAAGGTCGAATCGATATCGTCATTCCGCTACATTCTTGCTCTCAAGATTTTGATCTGGTCGGGGGAAAATCCTCCGGTGAAGGTAGTAAATCCTTTGCAGTTCCTTGATCGGGGAGGGGTGGTCATCTACACGTAAATCCCGGAAGCGGTCCGTCAGACCTCCGTAGCCCCAGCCTTCTCTCACCACGAGCAAGGCGGCAGATTGTTTCCCCCTTTTATCACCACCTGCTTGCTGTCCGGCATGTAGGGCAGAGAGCATCCTTTCGGCGAGTGTACCGTTGGCCTCTTCGAACCCACGCCTCATCGCGTGGATGACATCTTTTCCAGTAAGGAGGTTGCCCTGTACCGCATAGTTTTTTCCGGTTTTACCGCCCGCCCAGTCCATACATTCCCGACCTGTGAAAATGGAAGCGTTGCCATCATTTCCGATAATTGCCAATTGTCGATGCTCACGATTTGGGTCACTGGCCGTCATCAACCCGACTACTTCGTCGGCCGACTTCCCGGATGCCAGTAATTCAAGCCCAATGGGTCCGTACCTCGGGTTTCCCCATGCCTGACTAGCCACCGCCCCGATGCCGGCTTTTGCATAAGGGACCACTGAACCTACTGCCACAAACTTCGATTGTACCGCCACGCCTATTTCTCCTGTTTTCGGATCTCTGGCAACAATCGAAAAAGTGGAAATCGAAGGTTGATGAAATTCAGCCCATGCAAAGACTGGGAGGACGAACCATGCATATTTAAGAATTTCCATTTCGCTCAGCTTAAATTGAAAACAAACTCCTTCAAATCCCAATTTTCCCGCGAGCAGGGCTTAAAACATTAAAGTCTTTGATTGCCCGTCATTTACCAAGCAGAGAGAATGTCTAAGCAATGAGTCAATTTGAAATGTTAAAGTTGTGCAGGGCCAGTCTTGCTCGGTATGGATTTATGAATTCGTGCAGATTACTGGTCGATGATTACCTGTTTGACCTTAAGCATGGGACTAAAACCGCGGGAATTTACTCCAAAAGTCGGATTGAAAATTCAAACCCGACTTTAAAGGGAACCGTGGTGCAGTATCAGGGTACATCCAGTAGGCTCTTTCAGGCTGCGATGAAAGACTTGGATTCCTCAGTACTCAAGGGTGATTTTATCGATTTTGGCTGTGGTCGGGGTAAGGTGTTATTGATGGCCCTTGATTATCCATTTAAGAAACTTCATGGAGTGGAATTGTCCGATAAACTTGTTCAAGAGGCTGAAGAAAACCTGGAGAACTATTGTGCAAAAAAGAAAAAAAATCCCCTTGCTAGTATTTACTTGGGGGATGCCCGTTTTTATCAGATTCCACCAACCGCCACCGTATTCTTTTTTTATAATCCTTTTACCTGGTCTATTTTCGAACATGTAGCTGAAAATATTCAGGAAAGCCTTAGAAGACATCCACGGGAGACAAGATTGATTTACATCAATGATCTTCACTGGAAGGAACTTGAGAAAAAGGAGATGCAATGCGTTTCCCGGGGCAGCGAATTCAGGATAAATTATTCGGTGTGGAAACCCTTGCTTGTGTAAGT
>JBMYOA010000056.1:0-9736 GCA_049598825.1 Opitutales bacterium
ATGACCGGACATTTTCCTGCCCGGTACAACATTGATGGTCACTTCGCCTGGGTTCCCAGTAATCAAAAGCGAAATATGCCAGATTGGCTGGATACAAAGGCACCGCTTTTACCACGATTTCTCCAACAGTCTGGATATGCCACGGCACACTACGGCAAATGGCATTTGGCCAATGACATGATCCCTGATTCTCCTTTTCCCAGTGCTTACGGTTACGACGATTATGGATCTTACAATTGTGCCGGTCCGCAAATGTTTGTGCATGATGATGTGAAGAGTGCCATTCCCTTTATTGAAAAAAGCCATGCAGCCGGAAAACCATTTTTTATTAATCTCTGGATTCATGAGCCTCATACCCCTTTTCATGTGGATCCGAAGTTACAAAAGCTTTTCCCTGATTTACCGGAAGCGGATAACATCTATGCCGCCACCTTGTATCATGCGGATCTAAGAATTGGCCAGTTGCTGGATGCATTGGACCGGCTTAAAGTTAGCGAAGATACTTTAGTCATTTTCAGTTCTGACAATGGTCCCGCCAGGGGTGCTCCTAACAGCCCTATTACTTTGATGTATGATTCTGCAACCGGGCCTGGTTATGGAATTGGAGGAGCCAAGGGAATAACCGGAGGCAGGCGGGCTTTTAAGGGTGGCCTTTTCGAGGGTGGCATTGGAGTTCCGTTTCTCGCCCGCTGGCCGAATAAAATTCCTGCTGGTAGGGTGGACAAATCTTCCATTTTTTCAGCGGTGGATCTTTTGCCCACCTTTTGTGAACTAGCTAATGTCAAACTTCCCAGTTCCTATGAATCGGACGGTATTAGTCAGGTGAGAACCTTGATGGGCAAAGGCGAAGCGAAACGAAGTAAACCTTTATTTTGGCGCACTTCCGCTCCGTGGCCAGCTCAGGAGGCAAAGCCAGATCATTGGGTAAGCTATGTGGTTGTTTCAGAGCAATGGAAATTATGCCTGAACCGGGACTTGGAATATGTGGAGCTATTTGATCTGGTTAAAGACCCTCTTGAAAAAAAGAATGTAGCTTCGAAACAAGTAAAGGTGGTTTCCAGATTAAAGACAAAGCTCAATGACTGGCTTGCTTCCCTTCCGGAAAAACCGACGGGTAATGTTTTTTCAAGCCTAAGGGATCAAGTAGCTGAGTAGTCTTTACTTTTTACCTATGCGGTAAAGTCCTTCTTCAGATCTTAAAAGAAATGAATTCTGGAACGGGGTGATTGACGCCATGTGAGCAGTCCCGTCTATTGTATTCTCCGCAATGACATTCAATTCTTTTCCAGGCTTAATGACTATGGTTTTACCATCTCGGTTGGAAAAATAGAGTAAACCGTTTGCGTAGGTGGGAGAGGCACTGAATTCCCCCCCGATTCTTTCTCTCCAGATTAAATCACCTGAAATTGCGTTGACGCATGTTAAAATCCCTCCGTCGTTGATCACATAAAGTTGTTTTCCTACTAAAATAGGAGAGGGCATTTTGGGTGCACCCTTGATCATTTTCCAGGCAAGTTCTGGTTTTTCCAATCCTTGATAACGGTAGGCATGGATTTCGGCTTTCATGAAACAGGTGGAAATATAAAACATTCCATGCCCGATGATAGGACGGGCGACATTGGAAAAACCCAGCACTCCATAATTTATTTTCCAAAGTTCTGCTCCATTTCGTGGGTTGTATCCGTATACCCAGTCTGCTCCGCAGGAAATGAGAACAGGTTGGCCATTGAGGGTTTCTACAATCGGAGTGGAATATGATTTTTGCAATTGGGGGTTTTCCTTCATCTTGCCTGATCTTTTAGTCTGCCACGCAATCTTCCCGGTATCTTTGTAAAGAGCTACCACGCTTTGCTTATCGCTTCCATCGAGATGGAAAATAAGAAGGTTTTCGAATATGATCGGAGAACTGCCGGGGCCGTTTTCGTGCATAACCCACAATTCCTTCTGAGTGTTTTTCCAGATAATCTCACCAGAACTGGAATCGAGGCAGGCATTCCCGTAGGCACCAAAATGAAGATACAATCGATTCGCTTCGATAACAGGTGAAGGCGATGCATAGCTATTTAAATGATGTACCCACTGCGGTTGTTTTTTTCGGATCACCTCAATGTTTTGGAGAATTTTTCCCGTCTTCGGGTCAACCTGTAAGGCCCGCAGACTGACCTCTGAAAGTACAGTTACTGTGGACAATCCATCATTTGCTTTTAGCCTTTCTTGCTTTTCCTTTTCAGATGCCGGGGTTTCAAGTGCGGTAGTGATCCATATCAATCCGTTTTCATGAACTGCGGATGAATGCCCGCGACCGGGTAGGCTGGTCTTCCAAATCAGGTTTTTATTGGCACTCCATTCGGCCGGAAATTTACCTTCGAATGCGTGTCCCGAAGCATCCGGGCCTCGCCACTGAGGCCATGATTTGACATCCGCCTTACTCGTGGCAGAGGAAAGGTAAATGGATAATGCTAAAAGGAGCAGTCTGTTCATGGAAGTCTTTTTACCATCAGGTCGCGAAAGAGGACGGTGCTTCCGGGGTCGTGCCCTTGAAGAGCGAAAGTTCCTTCCCCAAGAATTCTTTCGAAGTTAGCTCCTTTTTTCCAATCAGATGGCTGCGTCCAATCTGCAACCACTTTACCATTCACTTGGGTAATGATGCGTTTGCCTTCCACTTTGATATATAAATCAAACCATTCGTCATCTTTGGCGGGAGCTTCCAGGCAATCGGCAACTCCATAGATACTGGCAGTCTTCTTGGGGTCATGGTAGGTATTGTTGACCTGACACTCAAAGCCAGCCTTGGGCCATCCTTCATCCTGGAAACGGGTGTGAAAGTAGACTCCGGCATTGGAATGTGGCAAGGTCATGACTTTAGATTTGAACTCAAAGTTTTTAAAAGGCTTTTCGGTTACATAAAACAAATGGCAACGCCCCGGTGCATTGGCGACAATGCACCCGTCTTTGACCCAAAAGGAATCTTCATTTTCATTCGCTTTCCATCCTTTCAGGGTTTTTCCGTCAAACATGGATACCCAGCCTTTTTCGGGCTTGTGATCTTTCTGGTAATGGTCTGCGAGTAGATCTCTTCCGAAATCGCCATTAAAATCCCTCCAAACCGCATGGACATGGTTCACATCATTTTGGGTATTGGCGTACTCGAATAAATAGTCGGGGGTTTGCACGCGGTAGTAGTGGGCTTCGCCTGCATCTAAGCTACCTGCCCATGCGATGTAAGTCTCCTGGGGATGAACCAGGGGTTTGCGGCCCGCGACTTGTTCTACAACTTCGGGCCTGTGCTTGGCAGCATAAGCATGGATCAATTCATCGAGCCAGCCTCTTTGCCTTGGGTTCATCTTGGTTATGGGCAGACCCTTAGGCGGGAAAAAGGTCTCACGATTTACCGTATTGTCCTGACCTGATAAAATATCCCGCGGAGCTTTTTCGGAAAGAATGGCCATTTTCTTTTGGGGAGGCGAAAGCGAACGGAATAGTTTGCGTGCTTTGTCTTCCTCATCAGCCAACACTCTCATACCTGCATGTTTACCCTCTTTAACTCTCGCTGGGCTTGCTCCATAAAAGCTAGGGGTGTTGGAGAAAATTCTTCCATTTACAAAAGTAAAGTTGAGTGACAAGTGATGTCCTTCGAAGCGCCATCCCCATGTCCCTGCCTTGTCGGGTTGGCCAAAAATGGAGACGTGATAAAGTTCAGGGTTTCTCATCTCACGTTCTTCCCGCTCATAGAGAATCTGTTCTAGGAGAATAACATCCGTGGTTTCAATCAGACCACGGTGACTAAGAGCCGATCCGAGTAGACCATGTGCCAGGATCTTTTGAGCAGGAGTCATATCCTTGAGCGAGAGACCCTGTCTTCCATCTGGTCGGATGAAGGGTCCGGGAAAGAAATGCCAATTTTCTCTCTCTTTATTTTTAAACACAAAATGTGCTTTCTTTTTTGTTTCAACATCCAGTGATTGCAGGAAACGTTTGGCTGCGAAGGCCATGTCACTGGCTGGGTCGTGAGCATTAAGTTGTGTGAAGGCACAACTAAGAGCAAGGAGACTGTGGAGAATGAATTTCATAGGTAAATATCACTCAAAATTTGTATGGATATCCCAATACGTCCATTCAAATCCTTTAACTTTTAAAAGAAAGGTTTTGGGGCAAATAGGAATAAATGCTATCTCTTCGTAAATATTTTATCTTCCATTCCAATCCATATAGAATCATCCAAAATTATGAAAAATAAAGTGGCCGGGTCCCTGTTTTCAGGTGGTGGGATTGGGGATGTTGGAATCGAATGGGGTCATAGTATTCCAGTATTAGCCGCTTCTGAATTGGTTCCTTCTCGAGCGGCCCTTATCCGTAAGAATTTTCCGGGAACCAAAGTTTTCGAGGGAGATATTTGGAAAACAAAAGATGCGTATGTGGATTTCTTTAAAGAAAAGCTCGGTTCAAAGCATCCATGGTTACTCACTTTATCTCCTCCATGTCAGGGTATGTCATCCAATGGAGCAGGTAGAATATCCTCCGAAATTAAATCGGGAAAACGCCCAAAAGAAGATACGAGGAACCGTTTAATTCTTCCGGGGATTGAAATTTTAGAAAGCCTGCAACCAGAATGGTTCATTCTCGAGAATGTTCGAAGAATGGAAAATACCGTAATAAGAAATGAGAATGATGTACCGGAAAATATCCTTCAATGCCTAAACCGCAGACTGGGTGGATTGGGTTATTCAATCTTTGCCAACATTCTTGATTTTCGTGATTATGGAGTACCTCATCATCGGGAAAGATTAATTACGGTCGGTTGCCGGATTCCTCATCTTTGTCGAAAATTTCCATCCGGATCGGATATTTTCTCAAAAGAATTAAGCCCGTTTCATCCATTGCCATCACATGGACAAAAGGGACAAAGAGCTTGGGTAAGTTTACGGGACGCTATTCAGCATTTACCGAGTCTTGATGCGAAAACAGAGACTGTGAATCAAGAGGATGATTTTCACTGTGTGCCCAAATGGAACGAACAACAGTATTTTTGGATGCAACACACACCGGAAGGACAGTCAGCCTTTGATAATATTCACTGTATTAAGTGTAACAGGAAAATGGAAGATCCTACTGCAGTAAGCTGCGTCTGTGGAGAAGCTCTTCCTCGACCTCAAATAAAAGAGAGCGGAAAGTATCGCCTGGTAAGAGGGTTTAAATCTTCCTATCGAAGAATGAAATGGGATAAGCCCGCTGGAACGATCACTATGAATAGTGGGGTTATTTCAAGTGATGTGAAGGGCCATCCAGAGCAAAACCGTGTGTTATCACTGAGGGAGATCCTCATCCTTTCAACATTGGATCATCCTTGCTGGTCCAAGAAATATACTTTTGATGAAATTCCTTACGGCAGAGCTACCCAAGGCCAGTCATTTTCAGGCAAACTCGTCAGGGAGGTTATAGGTGAGTCCATTCCCCCCCTTGCCATGAAAAAAATGGTGGATCATCTTTTGAAACTCGAAAAAGAATAAAGTTAGTTCTGGTATACCCTAACATAATCCACCAGCATTGTGGCGGGAAACTTAGTATTGCTATCAGGGTTACCCGGCCATTGACCACCCACTGCCAGGTTTATCAAAAGGTGAAAGCGCTGGTCAAAGGGAGCAGGGTAGGGCTTTTTTTCTGAATCCCATTTTTGTTGGGTTTGCCAAACTTCTCCGTCAATTGACCATGTAATCTTACCTTCCTGCCAATTCAGGGAAAACACATGGAATTTATCAGCAAATGTGCCTCTACTTAGTTTAAACTTTTCACCACTATGTCTGTTTTTCGGCCACGCACCCCCGTAGTGCAAGGTCCCATGGTATGTCGATGGCTCATGACCCACAAGTTCCATGATATCGATCTCCCCACTCGAAGCCCATCCTCCGTATTTTTCCTCTGTTGGAAGCATCCAAATAGCAGGCCAAATCCCTTTTCCAACCGGAAGTTTCGCCCGAACATCCACCCGACAGTATTTCCAGTCACCCCGATGTTTGGTTCGAATGCGGGCCGAAGAGTAGGGGCGAGTCGTGCCGACTACATTGGGATTATCATGGTGAGCTTCCATGACAAGGTTGCCATCCTCAACCCGAAGATTTCTTTTGTCCCAACGATAGATCTGTAATTCGTTGTTGCCACCACCATAGGCATTTTCTTCTACACCCCATTTGGTGTAGTCTAAAGATTCACCGTTGAACTCATCTGCCCAAACTAATTTCTGATCAGCTTGAACGGAAAGTGAGGAAAAAATGAGTACGAAAAAGAAATTAAGTCTATGAGGCATGGCTATGGTTATGATCTGTAATATTACTTTCACTCAATAAAAAAAAGTGGCCCGTCCTCGGTAACCGAGAACGGGCCTAAAACCAAGAAAGCCTACCCCAAAACTTCCTTGGATACATTGATTTAGTTGAATGTTTAAAACTTGGTCAACTAGAGTTTACCGATAATTAGTTCACACCTTGGACTCCATTATCTAAGTCCTTGAAATCCAAAGGGAAAGCGTTTGCCTGAAAGGAACGAAAAGTTATTCGCAGAACTTATCCAGCCCTGTTAGCAAAAGAGTTGTATTGATCATTAGTTAAGGAGAAACCTTAAAATGAATGAAATTAATACTCCTGCTTTTTTCTTCCAGGTTCCGGGATGGGATACACCCCTTCGTTGTTTGCGAGTAAAGGTGGTTTTGAATCGAGAGTCAGGTTCTCAACACCCGGTCCAAATACATGATTTGAATTGAGCATTTGATCATAAGTAACCTCGGTCCCAATATGGGCAGCCATACGGCCCATGGATGTAACCACACTTGCCTGCACTCCGCGCTCGACTTCGTTATGCGGTTTGTCGTTCTTAATGGCATCCATCAGTCTTTCCCACTCATCCTGGTATGGGTTGGTCTCGCGGGCTGGGCGTCCACCTCCATTGCCTAGCCCAAACATCCAGGCCATGTCACTATCCGGACCCTGTCCCTTATGGATCCTTGCCTGTGATCGATGTCCTCCTGGTCCGGAAATTAAAGCATACCCCTTCGTCCCGTGGGCATGGCTGGAAAATTCCTGATGACATCCGGCCATGTTTCTTCCATGGAAATACAGCTTGGTTTCGTCAGGGAATGTGTATTCCACTGTGTAGTTATCGAAATTCTGATCAATTTTGTCTCCCCGATAGTGACGGCCGCCCTGTGCCTGACACTTGATCGGCCACATCCCTTTCATCCAGCAACATTCATCGATGTTGTGAATGAAGAAATCACTAAATGATCCTCCGCTTAACCAGAGAAAACTATGAAATCTCTTGATCTGATACATCAATTCACTTTCACCGGCTGGTTTCTTGTCTGAGAAACTGGAAGCAATCGGCCCCTGCATACGATAAGCTCGCATGTTCAGGATTTCACCCAGTTCCCCATCCTCAATTCTTGATTTTAGTTCACGCCTGGCCTGGCTGTGTCGGCACATTAAGCCTACACCTACTTTGAGGTTTAATTTTTTAGCCTCCTCATTCAGCTCAAGCATTTTTCGGGAGGAATGACCGTCCGGAGTAACGGGTTTTTCCATAAATACATTGAGACCTCTCTTGATTGCATATTGATAGTGAACCCAACGGAATGCGCATGGAGAGGTGAAAATGACAACATCTCCGGGATCCAGTGCATCCATTGCTTTTTCATAGCCATCAAATCCGATGAACCTTCTCTCTTCCGGCACATCGACTTGATCCTTATGTTTATTTACCAGTCCGTTGTAGCTCTGGTCCATTTTACTTTGAAAGACATCAGCCATGGCTACGAGTTTGGTGGGTCCATTGGCGGCTGATACAGAGAGTGCATTACTGGCCGCACCCGTTCCCCGTCCACCGCAACCAACGAGTGCCACCTTGGTCACATCAGAACTCTGACCGTGAACCACGGGTAGGGCTACACCTGCCAGTGCACTTCCGGTAGCGATTTTTCCAGAATTAGAAATAAAGTTTCTGCGAGAGATGGATGAATTTAGAATTTGAATGGGTTTATTCATAGAAAATTTCAGTGAGCATTGGTTTTGATTATATTGTTATGTAATGAGGATGTGAAAATCTTACACCTCGATCAAAGGGCAGATATACAATAGAGATGATTATTTGATCGAGTGTATATTCTTCCGTTGATTGGGCTCAAGGTGGATCGAAAGATTTCATCGGATGCAGCGGATAAGCTGTTTTTTGAGATCACATCGAGCTTTTCCTTATTGGGTCTTACAACAAAGGTTATTCCACTCTCATTTTGAATAAAAAAATGATTTTTTGTAACCATAGGTGAGCCGGAAAAAGCACCTTCCAACCGATCGACCCAATAGGTTTTACCGGTCTTGGCGTCATAGCAGGTGATCACTCCACTCATACTCGTGACCATCACCAGGCTGTTGATCATGGCTGGCGATGGGAGATCCCGGCCGCCATTTCGGCGAGCATGCCATTTTAGATGAGATTGAGTGACATCTCCCTGACCTGAGGGATCTACTGCATACAAGTCTCCTGGCTTACCATTTACCACATAAAGTAAGCCATTCCCATAAAACGGGACAGGCGAACCTCGTCCATTAAATCCCTTACAAAACCATATTTCTTTCCCGTTGGAAGGGGCATACCCTCGGACGCCATATTCTCCATTGAGGATGAGCTGTTGCAGTCCATTGTGGCTAATGAAAATAGGAGTACTCCATCCACCTCTTGGCTTTTCAATGCGTGGAGTATCCCAGATGATCTTTCCGGTTTCCAAGCTTACGGCGATTAATCGAGAGGGTCCCATGGAGTCGCAATTCTGATAAACTATACCGTTTTTCAAAACTGGAGAAGAGGCTGCTCCCCAACTTCCCGGAAAATCACCCAGTTGTAATTCCCAGATCTTCTTTCCATCTGTATCAAAGCAATGCATGCCAGCTGGACCCAAAAAGGCGACCACCCGGTTTCCCTCCGTTGCAGGGGTGGGCGTGCACCATCCGTTCATCCGGTGACTACTCTCTTCACCTTTATAATTGATGGTTCTTTGCCAAAGTAATTTACCCTTGTCCTTGGAAAAGCATAACAAAGATCGTTTATTTCCCGAGTTTTCACTTGCAGTGATAAAGATCTTATTACCTGCTTCCACTACGGAAGACTGTCCTTCGCCGGGTATGCTTTTTTTCCAGAGGATTGATTCCGCATTCCACGAGGTGGGAATTTTCTGTTCCGTTACTCCCATTCCAGTTGGCCCACGGAAAGAGCTCCAATCCTCAGCTTTCAATAACTGAGTAATAAATAGAGCTGGTAAAAGGAATAGATTAATTTTCATACTCTATTCAAAGAAATCTGCTTACTTTATGAAAGAATGTTTTTGTGAATTTTAGTTATTTTTTATCGAGAGTGGAAGTACAGTGTAAGAAAGTAAAATATAAATAATAACGCCTCCTTTGAGTCGTATCAGTAAATAAATCGGCAGTTTACTTTTACACCAAAACTCAACAGCCAAAAATAGAGATGTATTTTATTCTTCCTAGCGATTGAACTTTTTATGGTTCATAAATTCCCATATTCGGTTCATCCAGGTGTAGCTGCCTGTTCCAGGAGCAGCTCGACGTTGAAAGCAATGGCCACGCCCGGCCAGGGTGTGAAGGTCTGATTGAATCCCCATTCTTCTTAATTGTTCCCAGCATTTCACAGATCCCATAGGGGAGTAAACATCCTTATCTCCGTGAATAAAAAGCAT
>JBMYOA010000057.1:0-9646 GCA_049598825.1 Opitutales bacterium
TGGTTTCCTAAACCGTAGATCGAGGTTCGATTCCTCGTGGGGGCGCCATTTTTAAAACAAAACTTATTTTGTTTTGAGGATTTTCGGTATTCCTTTCATTTCGACTTACAGAAGTCAGGAATTTACCTTAAGAAATATAAAAGGTTAGGAATTAATTTTGTACTGTCACAATTCCGTAGGAATAATTAATTTTTGAAGCGTTGTTGCCTTGTTTAAGTAAATTAAACTAAAAGATGCATGGATGGATAATTTAATTGGTATCTTCATTGCGGTACTGCCCCCTTTTTTACTTTTAGGAGTCGGTGCTTTCGCTAGGTCTGTTGGATGGTTACGTGCAGAGGCAGATGCTTCACTTAGTATGGTAACCATTCGGATTCTTTATCCATGCTTTATTTTATTTCATATTTTAGAAAATGGAGATACGAGGATCGAAGGTGCAACATTTCTTATGATTGCAATTGGATTTGCTTCCATACTAACCGGCTTTTTCCTCGCTTGGGTTGTATCTAAGGTTTTGAGGTTAGAGGAGGAGTCAGTACGAACTTTTCGTTTTTGTGCAGGGATTTTTAATTACGGATTCATCGCGATTCCCGTAGCCCTAGCTTTCTTCGATTCCAATATTGTTGTCCATATTATTCTTTTTAACTTGGGAGTTGAAATTGCTATTTGGACTATTGGAATTTTGATTTTAACTGCCAATAAATTAAGCCTTAAAGGTCTCCTCAATCCTCCAGCCATTGCGGTGATTGTTGGTTTGGCTTTACAGACTACAGGAGGCAAACAATTAATTCCTTCTTTCTTTTGGGAGGTAGTAGAAATTCTTGGGCAGTGCTCGATTCCTATCGGATTACTACTTATCGGAGGAAGCTTTTATCAACTTATGGATAATTTTCGTTTCTCTAATGGATTAAGAACGGAGATTGCATCTTTACTCGTTAGGAATCTATTCTTTCCTTGCTTAGTTATTAGTTTTATCGCCTCTAATTTTTGCCCTACGGATATCCCTTTTCTTCGAGAAGTTTTAGTTATTCAGGCTGCAATGCCAGCTGGAATCTTTGCAGTGGTGATAGTTAGCAATTATTCTGCTAACTCGGTTACTGCTATGAGAACAATAAGTGTAACAATGCTTGTAAGTTTGCTAACCCTGCCAATATGGCTTTCGATAGGATTTGCAGTGCTTTGACAAATCTTCATTTGTCAAAAATCTTAGACCTTAAAAAGGCTATTCTGAGGATTCTTCGTACCTCGATTTAGCTTCGAGAGTTTCGTATATATTGGTCACTGAAAGTCTAAGTTTGTTATATTCCTCAGCGTAGATTAACGAAATGAGGTATTGTTTGAATTCTTTCCTGTCTCGAATGATTTTCAGATCTAGTTCTTCCATTTCCTGAGCGAATTTTATGTGCATCTTATCAATCTCAGAATCAAATTTTTTATGCTCTTTCTCTAGATGTTGCTTAACTCTGGCAATCGCACCGACCAGTTGCTTGCAATTTCTGCAATCTTTGGATGTAAAATCATGGAATGATATGATCCCGGATGCTAAAGCTGCACCGAACGCGGTCATCTCTAATTCATTCTTTTGACTTTCTTTGGAGGCCCAACCTTCAATCGCCTTGAGTAGTCTGGTTACTGATGCTTTTGCTTCTTCCGAATCGGAAATGTGTACTGAGTCGTCGTCCATGGGGATAAGAAATTATTGCAGGATAATTAAGTAATGTTGATTTATTTTTAAATTTTTAAGCTAAAGTCAATTGAAATCGATTTTAAAACTGAACTCGCATACTCTTATATATCACTAATCCAATGAATATTACAGAGAATTAGAAACTTTTAGAGATGTTTCGTATTTTTTTAGGTATTGGCTTACATTTCCGCTAAGAATCAAAAGTCCAAGGATGTTGGGAAATGCCATTCCCAGAATCATGAGATCAGAAAAATCGAGGATATTGGTCGCTGTAATTATGGATCCGAGAAATGTAAAAGTGAGAAAGATTATTTTATAAATAAGGGATGAGTTATCTCCGAACAAATATGCCCAACATCTCTCGCCATAATATGACCATGAAATCATAGTGGAAAATGCAAAGAGGAATACGGCGATTGAAAGAAGATAGGGGAACCACGGTATTACACTCGCCATTGCAGCAGAAGTGAGTGCTCCACCTTGGTTGTTTCTGATGAAATCAGCGTTTGATGGTTCCAGGTATGCTCCTGTAATTATAATTACCAGCGCAGTCATCGTGCAGACAACGATTGTATCGATAAACGGCTCGAGTAAGGCGACGACACCTTCCTCGACTGGATCTGAAGTTTTAGCCGCTGAGTGTGCAATGGCTGCAGAACCTATACCTGCTTCATTTGAAAACACCGCTCTTTTAATGCCTATAATTAATACTCCAAGAAAACCACCAAACGCAGCATCCGGAGAAAAAGCCTGTCCTAAAATCATATGAAACGCTGTTGGAATCATATCTGCATGTGTTATAAGAATAAAGCTACACGCAATTAGATAGATTCCGCACATGAAAGGAACCACAAACGAGGCTACACGGGAAATACTTTTTATTCCTCCAACGATGACCAAACCAACAAGTACGCTCATCAAAATTCCGTAAATCCAAGAGTAATGTTCCAGATCAGGAATAACTGTCTTGATAAGATCAAGTGATTGTACCACTTGGAATGCATTTCCTCCGCCCAAAGATCCGCCGATACATAATAGGCAGAATAATCCCGCAAGAAATCCTCCTAGTCCTGCCAAATTTTTTTCTTTCAGTCCTTCGGATAGGTAGTGCATAGCACCACCCATAATTCTGCCATCCTTTCTTACTCTTCTATACTTTTGCCCCAGGGTGCATTCAGTAAACTTGGATGACATGCCCAAAAAACCAACTAGGATCATCCAAAAAGTAGCTCCTGGTCCTCCAGTGCCAATCGCAATTGCAACTCCAGCTATGTTACCTAAACCTACTGTGGCTGAGAGGGCAGTGGTGAGGGCTTGGAAGTGAGTAACTTCGCCGACTTGTTCCTTCGAGTCATATTTACCTCGTATTAGATTTATAGCATGTGCAAAAAGTCGTACATTTACAAATCTGAGCTTTAGAGTGAAAAAGGCGGCACCACCTAGCAACCAGGCTACTACAAGTGGCATGTTTAATCCCGGAATAGGCCAAAATAAAACAGCCGCTAATGGCGAAACTATGTAATCACCGAAAAAGGTATCGAGTTGATCTTGAAAACTGACGGTAGTTTTTGAATTTGATGCTCTTAAAATCTCAAATGGAAAAAAAGTCAGGAGCCCAATATGCCAAAAAACGTTTCGATTTAATACTGTGCTTTTAAAATATAGCATCATTAAAGATTGAAAGTATGCTTAATTTGGGGCAAGCATTAAGCACACCCCGTCTGACAATCTGTTGTGTTTTCATTTCCTCGCATTCTCCTAAAGTATTGGACCCAGGCTTGGTTGTCTTCATTTTTGCTTTCTATTTTCTTTTTCTCTTCGATCTTAGTCCTATTTACAATTTCCGAAGATATTGAGAAATATTTAGATCTTTGCCTGAATAGCCCTGTTGTATTTTTTAATGTAACATTTCTAACTTATTTACCTTGGATTATTCCGATCTGCTGTTTTACGGGAACGATTTTAACTTTTTATATTTTCGAAAAGAATCTCGAATGGTCTTCTCTGAAAGCATGTGCCGTATCTCCTCTCTGGATTTCAGGTACGATTCTTTTAATAAGTGCGTTGATTTCAATTATTCCAATTTTTTTTACAATCTCGCCGAACAACAGTCTTAGCAATGAAACCTCAGAAAATAAAATAGGTTTTACTATGAAGGTCGGTAAGCAAAGTAGTTGGTTTTTTCAATCATTCAATCGTATTAAAATGACAGGTGAAAACCTGCAGATTTACTTATATGATGAACATGGAAATGATGCTCTTAGAATGAGATGCCAAAAAGCCTTTTGGTCTGAAGATAAAGGCTGGATATTTCAGAATGGAGTTTATCTTTCTTTTCAGACAGAGAGGGGTATACCTGTCCCCGTTTCTGACCAGAATAAGATAGAATGGCAGGAGGTGAAGAATGAGCCTTTTTATAAGAAGAGTAATACAGGCAAAACTCCCCTTCGAAAGTTAAGGTTTAAGGAACTCAGCCTTGGCGAGTTAAATGAGAATCCCAAACTGCACATTCTTCTAAGTGAAAAACCTGCAAACTTGTCTTTTCAAAAACTAAAGGAAATCAATTCGGGCTTTTCGGATGTAAGTTCAAGATTACTGGCTCCTTTTAGATTCCAGTATGCCAAAATTTGTGTTGGTTTTCTAAGTAGTCTTTTCGCAACGATAACTGCGCTTTTACTAGTCGCCCGTACTGAAAGAAAATCTATTTCCAAAATTTTCCCTCTTATTTTATGTGGTATCGTTGCCTTCTATGTCACTACAAGATTTGCTCACCCATTGGGAGAAATTGGAATTTTAAACGAATGGACATCTGCAACAGTTCCCTACCTTTCGGTTGTTTTACTTATTGCTGTCATTCAAATTAGATTACCAAGAAAAAACTTTATATTTCAATTACCCTAAGTTGAATGCTTTCAACGACTTTATCATGAGCAAAGGCATTGGTCACGATAACCAACTGATCCCCATTCTCTATCCAGGAGCCTTTCGATAAACGGCTAATTGCATTTTGGATTGTAACTTCAGGATCTTGAGAAAAGTCCATGAGGAAAGGCTCAATTCCCCATATAAGTCTTAATCTGCGATGTAATCCCTCTACATCAGTAAAGGCAAATAAAGGTGCTCCATTTGGTCGCAGGGCACCTAATTTAGCTGCTAAGTCACCGCTGCGAGTAAAAACTAACACTGCTGAGTTTTCCAACCTCATGGCGAGCATAGCTGCCGAACGTAGCATCTTGGCCTTGGGACGAAATAGTTTTAAATTTTCGGTTAATCCTGGCTGAATCTCATCTTCCATTCTTGAAGCAATTTTGGTCAGAAGTTGAATGCATTCGTGTGGATATTTCCCGGTAGTAGTCTCGCCACTCAGCATTATACAGTCTGCCCCTTCATTTACCGCGTTAGCCACATCACTAATTTCAGCTCGTGTGGGTACTGGGGATTCAATCATTGATTCCAGCATATGCGTTGCGACAATGACGGGTTTTCCCGCAGATAGACTTGAACCGACGGCTTTCCTTTGGATGATGGGTAGTTCTTCAAAGGCACATTCGATTCCTAAGTCTCCTCTCGCGACCATCAATGCATCGGCTGCTTGGATGATTTCTTCAATGTTAGCGACTCCCTTTTGATCCTCCAGTTTTGCGATGATTTGAGCATCTGAACCGTTATCTCGAAGAAAACTTCTAAATAAATCTACTGCGTCTGCATCCCTCGTAAAAGATAAGGCGAAGTAGTCGTGATTACATTCGATGCCAACTAATGCGTCTCTCCTGTCTTTTTCAGTGAGAGAGGGTAGTCCAGTTTCGATTCCGGGCAAATTTACATGCCTTCTACTTTTTAGAACAGCATCCCCTTGGACTTTACAGCAAATTTTCTCTTTCGATGAATCAATTACTTTAAGTTGAATTAATCCATTGTCTAATAAAACGATGTCACCTTCTTTAATATGATCAGGTAGCTTGTCATAGTTTACCTCGATTTGCCAAATCCCGTCATTGTATGGGGGATTAGGTTGGGCAATGAAGACAAGGTCAAGTTGGTCGTTTTCTTTGATTTCAACTTCTTTGTGTAGATAACCGGTACGGATTTCAGGTCCTTTTACATCCATCATAATGGCAGGATCCCTATCCAATTGGTTTCCGACTTTACGGATGCGTTCGGTAATCATACGAATCCAGTCATGATCAGCGTGTGCCATGTTCAATCTTACTACATCCACGCCTTCTTCGATAAGTTTGATAAGCTGATCTTCACTCTCAGTCGCGGGACCGATGGTAGCAATTATTTTAGTTTGTCGGGTGAATTTTCTCATACTTGGTGTGCTTCCGCACTGTTTGGATCGATAACATAGGTTTTGAAACGATTGCCCTGTCCGTTAAGCTTTTTGAATTGGTTTTTTACTAAATTAACATCGTTACAATCCTTGCTCAAATGCATGATGAATATTTCTTGCCAGCAGGGGCTCTCGTAAGAATTCAAGAGATCAAAAGTTGACTGGTTCGATAAATGTCCATGTCTGCTGCGAATTCTTTGCTTGAGGCTCCATGGTCTCTTATGATCAGCTTCCAATAGTTGTGGACAGTAGTTTGACTCAACTACAAGAATTTTGGCCTGTCTAATCCGTTCCCGAACAAGGGTTGGGACAAACCCAAGATCAGTGACCCAAGCCAAACTGCCAAGTGGGTCAAATAGATCACCACTTCCCCATTGAAAGTAAAACCCAACAGGGTCGTAGGCATCATGCGGTACGCTAAAAGGATGGATTTTAAATGATTTAAACTCAAAAGGTTTTCCTGTTTCAAAAATTTTCCAATTAGGACGCCTCGGAAGTTTCGATTGAACAGCTTGTATGGTATCACGATTAGCAAAGACCGGAAGTTGTTGGAATCGAGATAAGCCCCTTATTCCCGCACTATGATCATTGTGCTCATGGGTAAGGAATACGGCATCTAGTTCTTCTATCGCAACGCTCTCATTTGCAAGAAGAGCCTGAAGCTTTCTACCAGAAAGTCCTGCATCAATAAGAATTTTAGTATCACCAACTTGAAGCAGACTTGAATTGCCTGAACTACTTGAGCCTAAAATCTTGAAGTTTACATCCACTAGCACCTTGACCTAGAATAGTATGAAACAAAATGCCATCACCAAATAGTTATTTGTTTAGAGGAAGAAATCTCAAATGACCGAGTACTTTGACGAGGTAGATCAAAACGATCGAGTTTTGAGGAAAATAACCCGTGAAGATGCACATAAGGACAATATTCGGCATAGAGCAGTTCATATATTCGTTCAGAATACGAGAGGACTTTGGTTATTACAGAGGAGGTCTTCAGCAAAAGACTTAGACCCGTTAAAGTGGACAACGAGTTGTTCGGGCCATGTTGATGCAGGAGAATCTTACATCCAGGCCGCCATTCGCGAGTGCAGGGAAGAACTCGGAATAAAAGTTTCCGAATGCGACCTGAAAGAAATATTTAGATGCAGTCCTTGTGCTGAAACTGGAATGGAGTTTGTCCGTGTTTATATCGTTGAAAAACAATTTAAAGAGTTTTCCCCGGATAAAAACGAAATTTCAGAAATTGAGTTTTATACCAGTTCTAAATTAATGGAGAAATGTAAAAACGAAGAGGAAAGGTTGTCTGGCTCTTTCGTGCATATTTTTAAATTCCTAGCTTCGCGACTAAATATTTATAATAGCGACAACTGAGATGGATCTTTACCCGTTGTTGCATCAATCCCAGTCACCTCCCACCCTGATGCTGTGAGAACTCGCCCCTGTGCGGTTCTTTGAATGTACCCTTCCTGAATTAGAAAAGGCTCATGTACTTCTTCCAATGTGTGCTCCTCTTCTCCGACTCCAACTGCAATGGTGCCTAAACCGACAGGCCCGCCCTTGTAGTTTTGGGCCATTAATAGGAGGATTCTCTTGTCCATTTCATCCAAGCCACGATGATCAATTTCTAGAAGTTCCAACGCATCAGCAGCGATTTTGCGGTCGATCTGTCCATCTGCTCGTTGTTGTGCATAATCACGCGCAAAATGAATGAGATTGTTGGCAATTCTTGGAGTGCCGCGAGCTCGAGAAGCTATTTCTTCTGCCCCCTCCTGGTTGATAGGACAGTCGATTAATTCACAACTTCTTTTGACAATTTTCGTAAGATCATCCCGGTTATAATAATCCAGTCTGGTTTGCAGGGTAAAACGACTCCTCATCGGGGAGGTCAACAAACCGACTCGGGTAGTTGCCCCGATCAGAGTGAACCTCGGTATATCCAATCGAACGCTTCGTGCATTTGGTCCCTGGTCGATCATAATATCAATCCTGTAATCTTCCATGGCCGAATATAAGTATTCTTCAACAGTTTTTGGGATTCGATGGATCTCATCAATAAAGAGAATGTCTCCTTCCTGAAGATTAGTAAGTAATCCAGCTAAATCCCCCGGCTTATCTATTACCGGTCCAGAAGTCACTCTTACATCCCTTTTTAACTCGTTACCAATTATGTGGGCTAGGGTAGTTTTGCCTAGTCCAGGAGGGCCGCACAATAAAATATGTTTTAAAGGTTCTTGTCGGCCTACCGCAGCACCAACCATTATTCTTAAACGATCCAGAGTTTTCCTTTGACCAGTGAAATCGTCAAAGGAGGGGGGGCGAAGTGCCGCATCGATAGCTCCTTGGGATTCTAACGACTGTTCCAAAAATTCAGACCCTTTTGCATTATTTTCGTCCATAAAAGAAAGCTAATTATTTGCCGAGGAAATGGATTTGGGCAATTCAGATTCTGGTAGTCTTTCCACTTTTGCACCGAGTTTCTGCAATTTCTGTTCAAATGTCTCATATCCTCTATCCAAGTGGTAGATTCTTTGCACCCAAGTTTCTCCTTCTGCAGCCAGACCCGCTAGGATGAGTGCTGCACTTGCTCTTAAATCTGATGCCATGACGGGGGCACCTGTTAATCTTTTGGTTCCACGGATAATGGCACTTGATCCTTCAATGGATATGTGGGCTCCCATCCGTAATAATTCGGGTACATGCATGAATCGACTTGGGTAAACCCTTTCTGTAATGACACTGAGTCCATCGGTGATACATGCTAAAGCACAGATTTGAGCTTGTAGATCAGTCGGGAAGCCGGGGAAGGGTAGGGTGACCACTTCAAGAGGGTTTAAATTTAGATTATCGGATATTTTAATCGATTGATTTTGGTAATCTAAATTTAAGCCTGCAGTTTTTAGCAAGTCTAAGAATGATCCCATGTGTGCGGCGTTGATTCCTTCAATTGTAAGTTCCCCACCTGTTATGGCACCTGCTAAGACATAGGTTCCTGCTTCAATTCGGTCTGGAATGACCCGGTGTTTGCACCCGTTTAATTTTTCTACCCCTTCAATTTTCAAAAGGTGAGAGCCTACTCCCTGAATATTCGCCCCCATCGCTTGGAGCATATGGCACAGATCAGTGATTTCAGGTTCGCATGCCGAACCCTCGAGAATGGTGTATCCAGGCGTAAGCACAGCGAGCATGACTGCATTTGCAGTACCCGTTACTGTGCTTCCATGCCTGCCCCCAATAAAAACTGAATTACCAGATATGTTGTTCCCGTTTACTTTAACAATGCCTCCAGACAGTTGTACCTCTGCACCTAATGCTTCCAAGGCTCTTACATGAAGATCAATCGGCCGATTACCAATTACGCATCCACCTGGCATAGGAATTTCTGCTCTTTTCAGTCGGGCAACCAAAGGGCCAAGTAGACAAATGGATGCTCTCATCTTCCGGACCAGTTCATAAGGGGCATAATGAACGATAGATGAAGGTTTGATGCTCCATGAATTAGAGCTTATTCGTGTGACATCTGCTCCTAGTTCAGCAAGGATTTCTGCCATGAAATTGACATCACTCAGGTCAGGGACGTTATCAAGGATAGTTTCTTCTTCCGTGAGCAGTGAGGCTGCAAAGAG
>JBMYOA010000058.1:0-9639 GCA_049598825.1 Opitutales bacterium
AATCTAAACTAAAACATTAATGAAAAAAATCCTCATATCTTTTTTTCTCCTGCTCGCACCTCTTTGCCTGATATTCAGCAAAAAAGCACCCAATTTTATAATCATCTATGCGGACGACCTGGGCTATACGCAGACGAGTGTTCCGATGATGAAGGATCGACCTGAACTTGGACATTCCCTTCATCAAACACCCAACCTGGAAAAACTTGCCGAGCAGGGTATGCGTTTTTCCAACGCCTATTGTCCATCTCCGGTTTGCACCTCATCCCGGGCAAGCATCCAGTTCGGGATGACCACTGCACGGGTTGGGTGCATTTCCATACATGATGTGGTGATGAACAAAAGGCAGGTGGATTTTGAAAAGAAGCTTTCTTTAGCGGAAATGCTCAAGGAATCGGGCAAGGGCTATATAAGTGGTTTTTTTGGTAAAGGCTGTACGCCTCTCGGTTGGTTTAAGGATCATGGGTACGACGAGACGGACTTTATTCATAAACACCCGAATGGTAATGCTCATGGAGACTGGTGGGAACCGGCAGACAAAACCCTCATCCCACTGGATGATCCAAAACGGGTTTTCAGCTTGGCCAGAACTTCCAATGCATTCCTCGAAAAAAGAGCCAAGGATAAGAAACCTTTTTTTCTCACTATTTCACATTATGCCTTGCATGTGCGGAACATGTCATTGAAAAGCACCCGTCGAAAGTACCTGGACATCATCGCGGAAAGAGAGGGCCTTGATGAGGAAATTCCTGATATCTCAAGGTTTGACGACAACGCAGGAAAAATGCCTGCTAAGCTGCGCAGTCATTGGGAACGGGCGAACTATGCCGCGATGATGGAAGACATGGATACTTCCATCGGTATGGTTCTCGATAAACTCAAGGAATTGGGCATGAAGGAAAACACTTACATTATTTTTTCATCCGACAATGGAGGAGGTGCGAGCAACAAGCCCTTACAGGGAGGGAAAGCCAGAATGTGGGAGGGTGGCATCCGTGTGCCCATGATCGTAGCCGGACCAAAGGTTCCAGCTAATTCACAATGTGACAAGCCGGTGGCCCAGTGGGATTACCTAACGACCATGCATGACTTGTCCGGCAGTTCGGCTCCTCTGCCGGATAATCTGGATGGGGTAAGCTTGCGTCCAGTTTTTGAAAAAGGAAATAAGGGCAGGCTTGCCAAGCGGGATACTGGTTTTGTTTTTCATTTTCCTGCATTCTACACCATTCCAATTACTTCCTACCGGAATGGAGATTATAAGTTAATGCGTCATTTGAACACCGGGGAAATCAAGTTGTTTAATGTGGCTAAGGATATGGGGGAGACCAAAGATTTAACCAAATCGATGCCTGATAAGGCAAAATCCATGGTCCGGAAACTGGATGCATACTTGAAGAAAGTAGGAGCGTGGACGATGGAGGAAGTCTATGAGACTAGACTTGAGGAACTGGATGGTTGGATAAACCAGTACGAGGCCGAGGTTTCAAAATATAAAACAGTACTGAAAAAAAACCCTGAGGATAAGGATGCAAAGGAACGACTGAGGAAAGCTGAAAGTCAGATCAAAGATAAATTAAAATCCCGTACTAATATGCTGGAAAATCAAGCATCCAGTAATTGGCTGTAGCGATTTAGCATCGTATTCAGGATTCATTGCAATAAAGTCTCCACTGTGGAAGTGGAGCAAATAAATGATTTTCTTTTAGAGGTCACTAAGGCAGGACAAGTGATAAAATCCTCAGTCGTTCAAGGACTATGGAGTGGGTATGGAAGCATCCAGCGATATGAGTTGGCGGGTAGTAACTTTCGGTCCGTGATTGTAAAGCATGTGAAACCGGACCAGGGCAAACACCCACGCGGATGGAATACGGATCTTTCCCACCAGAGAAAGCTAAAGTCATATCAGGTGGAATTTCATTGGTATGAATCGAGAATGAATTGTTCGGAAATTTCGGATGCCAGAGTTCCAGGTTGTCTGGGAGTTCAAAAAGACGAGCAGGAAGTGCTTTTGGTTTTGGAGGATTTGGACGCGTCGGGATTTGAAGGAAGACGAAGCACCGTTAATCAAAGAGAATGGATGGCGTGCGTAAGTTGGTTGGCTGGCTTTCATGCGCAAAACCTGAATGCCGATTCCGCTGGATTGTGGGAGAGTGGAACTTATTGGCATCTTGAAACCAGGCCAGACGAATTGAAGCGGTTGGATGATCCAGTCCTGAAACAAGCGGCCTCTTCGATTGACCAAAAATTAAAGGATACAAAATTTCAGACTCTGGTACATGGGGATGCGAAGTTGGCTAATTTCTGTTTTTCTGAAGATGGAAATCAAGTAGCGGCAGTTGATTTCCAGTATGTGGGGGGAGGGTGTGGGATGAAAGACTTGGCTTACTTTGTGGGCAGTTGTTTTAGGGATGAGCAAGCCGAGGAAATCGAGGAAGAGGTACTGGATCATTACTTTACCGAACTTTCTAAAAGCCTGGGAAAAGTAAAAAGCCCGGTGCGAGTGGATGAATTGGAAGAGGATTGGCGTCCTTTATACCGGGTTGCTTGGGCAGATTTTCATCGTTTTATGAAGGGTTGGAGCCCGGGACATTGGAAGCTCAGTGATTACAGCGAACGGGTTACTCGTGAAGTGATCAGGAATTTGTCCGGGTGATGAAGGTTGGTGATTTTGAAAAACTTACCGGACTGGCCGTACATGCCGCCAGGGAAGCAGGCCGGATCATTAACTCTTTCAGTCAGCAAGAAGTGGAGGTGGAGTGCAAGGATGGCGGCCATACCTATGCTTCGCAGGTGGTGACCGTGGTGGATCGTAAAGCACAGGATGCAATTTTAGAAACCTTAAGTCCTGCCTGTGATGAATATGATTTTGCATTGCTCACCGAAGAGAGTGAGGATGATCACTCCCGTTTTCAAAAAGAATATTTTTGGTGCATTGATCCTTTGGATGGAACCCTGCCTTTCACTCGAAAAGAACCGGGTTATTCTGTCTCCATCGCTTTGGTTGCCCGAGATGGTTCGCCTCAAATCGGAGTGGTCTATGATCCGGTGCATGATATTCTTTGGCAGGCAACCAAAGGTTTCGGTGTGAAAAGGAATGACAGGACATGGACAATGCAACCCAAGGGAAAAGAATTGGTTTTTACTTACGACCGAAGTTTTGAGGACCACCCTGAAAGATTACAGGTTTTAAAAGAGCTAGAAAAGTATGCTGGGTCAGTTGGATTGCAAGGCGTCGTTGCGACACAATACGGAGGAGCAGTCATTAATGCCTGTCATGTTCTTGAACATGCCCCCGGTTGCCATTTTAAATTCGCCAAGCCTGAAGAGGGTGGAGGAAGCATTTGGGATTATGCCGCGACTGCCTGCCTTTTTGAAGAGGCGGGTGCTGAAGTTAGCGATGTCCATGGCGAACCCCTCGACCTTAATCGTCCTGATTCCACATTTATGAATCACCGGGGTGCGGTTTATGCCACGGATCGGTTTCTGGCAGCTAAGATACAACAGATTTTAAGCCATTGATATAGCAGCAGGGAAAAGGAGTAAATTTTTCCTTCCGTTAATATCTCTTGCCACTCTTTTTCTTCGACTCTAGTAAGATCATAAAACGAGATTTATTCATCTTGTTTCGCCCTCACAAATTAATCATAACCACAATTAATCCCTCTCCCATCTGAGATCATTGTTTAACTAATCTAAGATTTACTACTCATGACTGCTTCAACTTCTATTTTACCTGAAAAACTTCACGAATACCCCCAACAGGATGTGATTGACGCGTCCGGAGGGGAATCAGCTTCTATTCTCGATGACTGCATCAACCAGAACGACGGGGTATTGCAACTTTTGCACCGTTATGCAGGCAGAACATTTTGTAGCCCCGGTAAACGTCTTCGCTTGGATGAGGGATCTTACTATCCGGATTATATGGGTGGCACGGGCCTCGATGAAATTTGGATGGGGTGCACCGTTCCTATCGTAACGGGAGTGATTGACACCCGGACAGGCAAGGCTCCCTTCCGGGAAGGTGAGTCGCATGTGCTCACTCCAAGTGGGCAGGTGATCTCATTGCAGGATTTGATTCTGGCCAAACCGGAGGCGGTGATGGGCGGAAAAATTACAGCTTTTTCGAAATCATTGTATGGGGATCCGACCTGGCCGATAGTTTCCAAGAAGTTCGATAATTTGAACCCGATTCCCCATCACCTTCACTGGTCAAAATGGGAAGTTTACGACATCAATTCTTTTGATAATCCCGGTGTAAGTCCATCGCATTACCACACCACTGCAATGGGGCTTTATCCTTTTGTCACGAAGGATCAGTTCCTTGCCTGTATGAAGCGTTTCGGAAAAGGTGAATATAATGATGTCAGGCACCTGTCGCCTCACACGATGATGCACATCGATAACGGCTTCGTTATGCCAAATGGCGTCCTTCACTCACCGACAGATCTTTGTACACACGAGGTTCATGTGACGATGGATGAACATTTTCTGGCTGAGGACCTTACGCTTGACGGACGAATTGGGGCTGCGGATGCATTCTACGCATGCCGGGAAGAGGATTATCCTAAGGATAAACATGAAGACTGGGAATACTTGGTTGAAAAGTTCGATTTTGAAGCAAACCAGGATCCCGATTTCGTCATGAAAAATTCCCGCCCTGCGATCACTGCAGAGGAATTTGCAGGAGACGGAGTCGATGCTAAGTGGATTGTTTACGGGGATTTTCTGGGCGACCAAAAAGTCTCGATTCTTCGTCTCACTTTGCAACCTGGCAGCAAGACAACTTTCTGTCCGGAGAGTCCTGCTCTTTTTCACACCAATGGTGGAAGCGGTCGTGTAGGAAAGTTCGAAGTCCGATATCATCAGGGTATGGTACTTGGTGAAATCTATCCCGAAATTGGGTTTATAACCCAATCTGCCCTTTCGAATGGGGGAGTGGAAATCGAGAACACAGGTTCGGAACCACTCGTACTGACTTTTGATTTCCCGCAAAACGCACATTCCAGTACACCCGGTGTATAATTTCTAATAGAGTCATTCGATGCCCTTTGCCTTTTGGGCAATTCGAATTGATTGGTAAAAGTCTTAGAGTGCTGACACCAAGGATGTAATTAGTTTAATACAAAACAAAAGGATTACCGTGTTCAGAAACAAGAAAGCTATTTTCTCTATTATTTGCTTTTGCATTACGACTTTGCTGTCGGCGAAACGTCCCAATATTCTCTACTTGTATGTCGATGACTTGGGTTGGGGCTCGATCGGACCAAACGGACAGTATGAAAGAAAAGCCAAAGGTTTGCCGTATGTGCTGACTCCGAACCTGGACCGTTTGGCGGAGGAGGGAATTAATTTTACCAGAGGATATGGATGCACAGTTTGTTCCCCCGCCCGTTCCTCCCAGCAGACAGGTTTCCACCAGGGTTATACCTTTGCCGATCGTAACGACCCGAATAATGCCAAGAAAGCAATTAGGGCAGAAGATATTACAATGGGGGATGCTCTTTCGCGTGCTGGGTACGCAACGGGATACTGGGGTAAATGGGGGTATGGGGGTTCGAAAGATATGCAGAGCCCAACCATAGACAATGTACAGACGCTGCCGACTTCCCATGGTTATAAGTTTGTGGTCGCCGAACTCCATCATGTGCGTGCCCATACCTTTTTTCAGCCGACTTTGTGGAATGCACCGTCTAAGGGCAGGTCACTGGGATTGATGGAGCTTAAGCCCAATAGTGTGGAGCAGTATCGCAATAAGGCGTATCCCAACTATCCTGCCTTTCAGAGTCATCCGAAATATCCCAGCCCTGCCTATTGTGATGATGTTTATGCATTTGCCTGTTTGGATTTCGTAAGAGCCCAGGCAAAGGAATACAATCAGACTGGCAAGCCCTTCTTTGGGTTGTTTGCCGCCCAGATTCCGCATGCACCCTTTAATGAGGTGCAGAAACTCCCGAACTGGAATTATGACTACAAAGATAAATCTTTTTTCAATGATTTATCACCGCAGTCTAAACAGTGGTGTGCCATGGTCACACGGATCGATGCTCACTTTGGTAATATTTTGCAAGCGTTGGAAGATCCAAATAACGATGGGGATAAATCTGATTCTGTTGCCGGAAACACCCTGGTTGTTTTCCAGTCCGATAATGGCGGGCCAAATGGTAGCAACCGTGAGCAGTTGGATGCAAACGGTGGATTACAGGGATCTAAGGGAAGTATTTACGAAGGCGGTATCCGGGTACCCACGATCATGCGTTGGCCCCGGATGATCACACCCGGATCAAAGCTCAAAAAAGGAACCGATACTGATTTCGTTTTGGATTGTTCGGACCTGCTTCCCACCTTTTGTGAGTTGGCCGAAACAGCTGTCCCGGTTGGATTGTCCGGAGTCTCAATTGCACCCATTCTTACGGGCGAGGGACAACAACGGGATCGTGAGTTTTTGATTCATGAGGCGGGCAATTCAGTCTCGATTATTCAAGGGAAATACAAATTTATCAGATCCCGTATTACTCAAAAGTCTGTTGATTCGAATTCAAAAAAGAAAAACCGGAAAAAGAATACGGGACCGATGCTTTTTGATTTGGATGTCGACCCTGCAGAGGAAAACAACTTGGTGAAAAATTATCCACAGTTGGTAAAAAAACTTAATTCACTGCTGACTGCCGAACGGGTGGATGAGCCGGCCGGGTTTGCCAATACCTATCACGATTGGAAAACAAAGAATAAAGATGGTCTTCTTCATGCAGCGGTAAATTGGACCGAGTATATTTATGAAAATGATGGTATTATTTATATGAAAGAGAGTGGTGTTCCCATGCTTCACTGGACGGCCAGAATCAAAAAAGGGAATTCAGTGATAGCGAGAAAGAAAACGGAATTCTTATCTCTTGAACTTGGCGGATCACTGACATTGAAACCGGGATCGGAAGTTGTAGCCCGAAACGAATTAAGAATCTCAAGTGGTGGCCAATTGAAGATCGAGGGAGCTTCAGTCGAGTCTGCAAGATGGGTGGATAATGAAGCGGGTGGTACGCTCCAGGGGTATGGGACCATTCATTCATCTTTGTATAATGAGGGAACAATGATTCTCACAACGGATACCCCCCTGGTCGTTCATGGCCCCGTTCACCTGTCTGGTAAGCTGGAAGTCATGCAGACTCAGGAAACGAAGGGAAAATCGAGATTTTCAGTGCTGAAGGGAAAGGCGATTGCTGGGGGATTTGATAACAGAGAACTTTTGATAGGCGGAAAGCCTTATGGGATTAAATATTCGGAAAGTGAAGTTTATTTAGTCGCCAAATAATTTTGCTTTCCACAAAAATCTAAGGAGTCCTTACTTTTTGTTCCTTTCGATTTTAACCTAAAATGTCCTATGAAAAATCAGCCCGTATCATCTTCTTTAAGCCGTAGAACTTTCATTCAGGGAGCTGCCGTCACTTCCGCAGTTGCCGGATTCCCTGCGATCACTCATTCCAAATCTCCTAATGGGAAACTGGCCATCGGATTAATTGGAGTAGGCGGCCGTGGTCGTGGACATGTGGCAGGGTGCCGGAATGAACAGGTTGTGGCTCTTTGTGATGTAAACAAAAAGAATCTCGATGGGGCTGCCCGTTTTCCCTGGTGTAAAGATGCGAGAACCACCATTGATTTCCGCGACTTTTATCAGAAGATTGATGATCTTGATGCAGTCGTTGTTTCAACAACTGAGCATACTCATGCCTTTGCCACTTTGCCGGCTTTACAGGCAAAAAAGCATGTCTACTGCGAGAAACCCCTTACCCGTGATGTTCATGAATGCCGGATCATTACCGAGGCTGCCGCCAAAACGGGGGTGCAAACTCAGATGGGAACACAGATTCATGCTGGTGAAAACTTTCGTCGGGTGGTGGAACTGATCCAATCGGGAGCAATTGGGGAAGTTCGCGAAGCACATACCTGGGTAAGTCGGGCATGGGGATGGACCAGCCCGGCGGATGATACTCCCAAGACAGCTGATCCGGTTCCTGAATTCCTGGACTGGGATCTGTGGATTGGCCCTGCACCGTTTCGACCTTTCAATAATGTCTATTTTCCCGGGCCCAAATGGTATCGCTGGTGGGATTTTGGAAATGGCACCATGTCAGATTTGGGAAGTCACCGGAATGACCTCCCTTGGTGGGCGCTTAAATTGGATGCACCGTTGACCATCGAGCCGCTTACGGGCCCAAAACCGCACCATGACATAGCCCCTGCATCCATGAGTGTGAAGTATACCTTCGCTTCCCGTGGTGATGGGTACCCGGCGGTCGAGCATACTTGGTACCAGGGGACGGAGAAACCGAAGATCTGGCATGATAAGAAGATCCCGCAATGGGCCAATGCCACTCTTTTTATTGGAGAGAAGGGAATGGTTATTTCCGATTACGGTAAGCATGCCCTTTTGCCCGAAGACAAATTCAAGAATTTCGAACGGCCTGAGCGATGGATTGAACCTTCACCCGGCCAAATGGCTGAATGGATTCGTGCCTGTAAGGGGGAAGGACCCGAGGCTCTCTGTAACTTTGCTTATGCGGGACCTTTGACGGAAGCCAATCATTTGGGAAATGTCGCTTATCGTGCACAGCAGAAACTGGAATGGGATTCGAAAAACATGAAGTTTCCTAATGCACCTGAGGCCGAAAAGTATTTGGGCCGGACCTACCGAAAGGGATGGAAGCTCGTTTAATTGCCAAAGGTTGATGAAGGCATTCACTGATTTAAGCTTTAATTTGATAATACTTACCACGGTGTTGGTGATAACAAGCTGTTGCACGCCTGCCCCACAATTTCCTGCAGAAGATTCGACCGACCAGCTGCAAATCATTGACACTCACATTCACCTCTACGACACCAACCGATCACAAGGAGTGGATTGGCCACCGGTGACGGACAAGGTTTTGTACCGTCCGGTTCTTACTGAACACTTCGATGAAGTGGCGGACAGGGAAGGTATTGCTTCCACTGTTATCGTGGAAGCGAGCAGTCGCCCGGAGGACAATCAATGGATGCTCGATTTGGTGAAGCACAATCCGGATCGTTATCTCGCATTAGTTGGAAATTTACCGATTGGAACCGATGAGTTTCCCAGCTTGCTTGACCGGTTCTCCAAAGATTCCCGATTTGTAGGGCTCCGGATGAGAGACCGTCCCGGTGGAGATGGTTTTTTTACTGATGCAGTCTGGCGGGACTTGGGTTTACTTGCAAAAAAAGGACTGACCCTTGATGTCCTTATCCATAATTTTTCCATCGATGAAGTCACTGAGGTTGCCAGGCGACTACCAGACTTGAAGATCATGATTAATCACTTGGGTGGTTTGAATATAACCCATGATCCCTTTGACGAGGAGTGGAAGGGAGCCATGGAGAGAGCCGCTGTATACCAAAATGTGTACTGTAAAGTGAGCGGTATTTTCCAGCGTGCAGGGGTCAAGCCCACCCCGAAGGAAAAATCGTTTTACTCACCCGTTTTCAAGGTAGTTTTTGATGCCTTTGGCGAGGACCGTATTGTCTATGGGAGCAACTGGCCGGTCACCGACCGGGGAGGCAGTTATGCTGAGCAATTAAGTATAATTCGTGGCTACTTCAAATCCTTGGGTATGCAGCCTGGGGACAATA
>JBMYOA010000059.1:0-9561 GCA_049598825.1 Opitutales bacterium
TGCCCATGTACTGGCTCAAGGATGAGAAACTTAAGTTAGTTGGAAGATACCTCTACCAGAAAGCTGACCAAGCTGAGGGGCTTAAATTGAACAGTCGATACGCACCCCTTGCCGACACTCGTGCCCCTTCCATTGATTTGAATAGCGGGCGGGGTGATGAACATCAGGCTGTATACCTGGGGCTCAACTACTATCTCTGCGGTGAAAACCTTAAGATAATCAGCGGAATCCAGCATGACGAATTGCAATCAATGGGTTCCACTCAATACCGTGGTTGGACGATTGGCTCGAGTATCCGGCTCTGGTTCTAACGGTACTGCTGATAAAACCCACTGCTAAAGATTTCCCCTGGATCTAATTCTTCTTTCTTAGCAAGGAAAGCTGAAAAGCCTGGATAACTTCTCCTGATTTGTTCATGAGTCGCAAAATTTCGGTATGGCAGATAAAAAGTGCCTCCCAAACTGTCTGCGAGATCAATCAGTTGGCCAGCCATCTTTGCAATGCCTTCTTCGGCTTCAAGAGTACGATCGATGGTGAAGAGCATGACCAATCCAAACATGTCCTCGCGAGCGTATGGAAGAGCGGAATCCACATCTTTGGCAATTTCTCTAACCGTAACATTAAGCAGACTATCATATTCTTGCTGGATAACAGAAGCGGCCTTTTTCACGAATATTGAGAATTGATCCATGGGAATAAAATACTCCAGTAGAAGATCACGCTTAGACGGATCATGATTCCCAAAAACCTTGGCTGGCTCGCTTAGCAAGCGTGAGCGCGGGGAAGTCCCGCTCAATTCACCACCAAAGGATCTTTCCATCCAATGGCGAAAGGATTTCCCCCGGTCGCTATTCAAGGAAGCTCGAAAAATTGCCCTGGATAATCGGGCTTTTCCATCAATGACATAAGGTTCTGGCTTATTTGCGATGTCTTCACCCACAGAACTGTAACTACTCAACCATACTGTTTCAAAAAAAGATGCAGGTGCTACCGAAAGTCGACCGTAAGCAAGCTCAGCACCCTCATCCGAAATCTTTTTCCATACCTGAGGAAAATGCTCAGTCGTCACTTCCCGGCTAGTGGACTGAAGAATTTGATTGGGTACGGGGTGAATCCATGCTTCCAGGATAACACCAAATAATCCGTACCCACCAAGGATATGCCGAAAAAGCTCACGATTCTCTGTTCTTGAGCAGATTTGAACCTCACCATTCACTGTAATCACAGAGATTTTTTCAACGCTTGAAGACACCGGTGGTCTTCCCGGTTGCCAACCATGAGCATTGACACTCAGGGTTCCACCGACTGAAAAATCAGCATTGCTCTGCATAATTTCAACCGTCATCCCCTTGCTACCTAAAAAGTTTATCACTTCAAACCAGCGGGCACCCGCTTGGGCTTTCAACAACTCTCCATCCATTTCCATGCCATTCATGGAAAGTGTATTCAGTAGTATGGCTCCCTCTTGAAACGATTGCTTACCCATCGAGTGACGGGCACCCATGGGCATAATTTTCAAATTTTCATTTTTCGCACGCGTCAAAGCCTCTCTAATCAATAAAATCGATTCATTTAGATCGGAGCTTAAATTAATAACTCCACCATGACTGGACAGGTTTACTTCACCTGCATCATCCACTTCCCGATCGGTAAGGGAATTCACTGGCTCCAGGATCGGATCGGTAAAATAAAAAACGCCCACTCTAATCACGGGATAAAGTAACCATCCTGTAAGGACAGTAATTCCTACCAAAATGATCTTTTTTACATTCTTATTCAAAACACGAAAGAATCATGCCGAACGATATTAACAACTGTACGAAAAGTTTTTACGACCTGGATACTGAACTTACTAAAGAGCACCCTCCCCCACCGCGTCATAAACCAACCGGCGAGGTGGATTTAATTCCAATCCATAGGAGCGATTTATCACGCGGGTCCAGTTTTCGAAACGCGGATCTCTCATTGGGTTAGAGACCGCCTTGCAGACAAATTCATTCGAATCAGTAAAAAATAAGAAGTAATGATCTCCCTCAATGGATTCGGCCAATCCATCTTCGAACATTTCATAGTCCTCGGTCTGTAAAGCAAATGCTAGTCCATCATCAAATCCCATTCGCATAGAGGAAATCTCGATCGGCCAACTTGTTATACAGGACAGATCCGTATCTCCTTTCTGAAACCCCTTGGCCATGACTTCACGCAACGGCTTTAGAAACCGGGTTACCAACAATTCGAATTTCTGGCCGTAGGTGGTTAAATCCAAAATGGTTTCCCGACCGTTTTCAGGTAAACGCATTAACCTCAGGAAAGTCCGCCCCGAGTTTGGCGGGGGTAAATCCATGGATGCGGACAAGCGGGAAGCGTGTCTTTCCATATAATATGGGAAAGATTGGTTTGGCATTAAAAATTTAAAAGCAATTTCGATGCCACTCAACCCAAGCTGTTTCTGAACCGGCACTGAAACAGCATAAGCTATTGCAGCACAGTAATTTAAATAAAATTCCGAATTTTAGCCATTGGCGATCAAACGCTCTTGCTTCCTGCAAACCCTGGTAACCATTTCCTCCATTACATTTTCATTCTTTTCCATGGATGAAACCAGTTGAAACTGCACCTTGGCCCGGTTCAGGTTATGTTCCGGGTAATTGATCTTAAAATAGGTATCTCCCGCTAAATAATCAGTCAAAAACCGCAGTCCCAATTCATAGGTAATCACGATCGGTGCCTTTGAAAGCCCTGCAATCTCATCATCCACAAGAAAGTCTTTAGTAGCCTGATAATATCCTTCCACAATCGCCTTGAAGGTAAGCGGGAGAAACTCAACCTTCTTTAAATCAGTTTCATCTTCGGAAACTGGACAGGCCGTTGTTCTGACTAAGTCGCCAAAGTCATGCAAAACACAACCTGGCATCACCGTATCAAGATCGATTGCACAGACTCCTTTCTCTGTCTCTTCATCCAAAAGAACATTATTCAGTTTGGTATCATTGTGGACCACCCGGACCGGAAGCTTTTCAGCCCCAAGAGCGGAACAAAGAACTTCTCTTTCCTTTGCAAAATCGATCCACTCATACACCGTGGACGCTCTGCCCAGGTCGTCTTTACTCAGAGCATCCGTGAAAGCTTCAAATCGCTTGGAGGTATTATGGAATTCAGGTATTGTCTCAATCAGAGGATCTCCGGGCAGATCGAGTAGATCCGCTTGAAATTGACCAAAGGTATGGGCCGCTTCGTACGCCTGGTTTTCGTTTTGTGGGACTTCCAAACATTTGACTCCTTCAATATATTCTAGCAAGCGCCAGTAATTCCCCTGATCATCCTGATGGTAAAACTGCCCATTTTTCGTAGGCATTACCCGTAAACAATGACGTCCGGGTTTGGTCTGTAAATGACGGGATACTCTCGAGAAATTATCCATCAATTCTGCTGGATTCTTAAAGACCAAATGATTGATTCTCTGGAGAGTATATTTCTTCGACTCATCGCCATTTTCGAGCGTCGCCACAAAGGTATCATTGACATTCCCATTCCCATTGGGCGAGATTTTCGTACACTTTCCAGCTACAGAAAAACACCCAACCTTTTCGATTAATTCCTCGATGCGTTTTTGTTCCAAGCTTTTTTGTTACCAAACTTCAAAGATTCGTGCAAACTTGAATTAGCTAGGAGAAGCCTACTTGGTTCAGCCCCGATCAATAGATATTTTACCGACCTAAATATCTGGCCTGAAATCCTTTAATTCGTACCGCGGATAAATAATTGCATTGATCCAATTCGCATGTGCGTAAATATTTGGATTCTTTATGAATCCCCATCTTTTCAAACAATTCTTACCCCAAATTTTCCTGTTATCCTTTTTCATGTGGATGGTCTGTTGCACCCAACAACCAACCGAATTATCTCCTGAAGAAAAGTTCGAGGTCTACCACAAACAGTTTCTAAGCTCTTGGACGGAGGCGAATCCACTCTTTCAAGGTTCTTCCGATGAGTTAGAAATTAAGATTGTCGAAAAAAATGCCACAGCACAATTATACTCGGCCAATTTATCCTTCCCCCTCAATTGGACGGAAATCCAATTTATGGAAGAGTCCGATTTTGCCCAAGGCTACGAAGTTACCATTCAGGTGAAATCGAAGGTGGAGGTCATTCATGAATATGAGGATGGTAACTGGACCTTTGCCTCCGCCAGGCAATATGATTTTAATTCGACCATGATCGAACATGTAGATGATTACAGTAAGGTTATCGGAAATGCCTGGATCAGACGATTACCCGAAGAAAAATCATTCACTAAAGAGGATTTGTACAAACGCATTCCTCCCAACCGGAACTATTAATTTTAGCTTTTACGGACGGGGCAAATTCCAGCAACTGAGAGAACGGTCATCTCTCGTAAATACCTGATTTCCTGCATAAGCAGGGTGAGCCCAAGTCTCTCCACAAACCTGCTCTCGCCAGTATTCACGATATTCCCCAGGGTTTAGATTCAGATAAACCAACTCACCTTCCGCATTGAGGGAAAGAGCATCCCCCTTGGCATGATCAGACCAGACTATGCTGGCATGTGGGTTACGTCCAGCAGCAGTAAGCTTATGATCATCCCGCCACAGGATCTCCCCCGATTTCAGGCGGAAGGCAGTCAGCCCATGGGACCGGTCCAGTAAATAGACCACACCATCGCGGTAAAGAGGTTGAGCCATCAGACCCCTTAGTTTTTCTTCTTCCGACCAAAGCACATGTGCCTTTCGTCCACCATCTGAAACTTGAATGGCCCGCGATCCATTCCAGTATCCACAAACAAGGACAATGCCCTCTTCGTAGATTGGCTTGGCGATCGACACCCCGTATTTCACCTCATAGGGAATACTCCAAAACTCCTTGCCCGCACCCATTGGTAGACCCATAATTTTATTTGGCCCCCAGCAAATCAGCTGCTGAACCCCATCAATATCGATTACGATGGGTTGGGCATAGCCAGCCTTGGCGTCACCCCCCACTGACCAAACAGTTTTCCCGGACTGGGGGTTCAACGCTATAAGATTACCACTCTTCCCCCCTCCCACATGATAGAGTACCGCCTCCCCAAAAATCTCAGGAGATGCCGAAAAGCCCCATATGGGAAAGGGGCAATTCTCCTCCTTGCGTAGATCCCGAAACCAAACCGACTGACCAGTTTTTACATCCAAACAGAAGGCATGACCCATCGCACCTAGTCCGTATACTTTTTCATCTTCAATCGTCAATGATGCCCGCGGTCCTTTATCATAATCGAGTTTTTTATATTCCGCGTCATAGACAAACTCCCAAATTTTTTTCCCACTTTTTCGATCCACGCACAACGCACGCTCCGTCGGCCGACCTCCCTCGACCGGCGGTCGGTCCATCACGAAAACACGGCTCCCCTGAACCGTGACTCCTGAATAGCCTGGATTAACAGCCACTTTCCAGACTCTTTCCAGTCCATGATTATTCAATTCCTTGGCAATGGGTGGCCCCGTCCATCGGCCATCTCCCTCAACTCCTCTCCACTTGGGCCAATCCTCTGCTGAAACAACCAAAGAAGTAAGCAAAAGAAAAGCAATGAAGCGGATCATTTTCATTCAGTTTTACCGGTTTTTAAAAAATCGAATAACCGTTCGGCCATCTTTTTCCCAAACCCTTCGACCGAGGACAATTCTTCCACCGTAGCTTTCTTCATTTTTTCAATAGATCCAAAATGTTCGAGCAACAAACCCCGCCGAACTTTGCCTAAACCAGGAAAATCATCGAGGATGGATTCTTTAATTTTCTTACTTCGCAAATCAGCATTAAAACGGTTGGCAAAACGGTGAGCTTCATCCCGTACTCGTTGAAGCAGGCGCAGAGCTGGATCACTCGGTTTTAGCTTCAACTCTCCCCGTTCATCGGGAAAAACAATAGTTTCCTCTCGCTTAGCCAATCCGATTAAAGGAGGTGCCTCCGCCTCCATCACTTCAAAAGCCTTTAAAGATGCCATTACCTGGCCCAACCCACCATCAATCACCACTAACTCGGGAAAACTCTGCCCCTCTTCCACTAATCGGCTGTATCTGCGCCCGACCACCTCTTCCATTGCCCGAAAATCATCATTCCCCATAAAACTCTTAATTTTAAAACGACGGTATCCTCGTTTATCCGGTTTACCCCCGACAAAGCGAACCATCGATGCCACAACAAAGGTCCCTGAAACATGGGAAATATCAAAACATTCAATTGTGTGGGGAGGCCGGGGAAGATCGAGATTTTCCCCCAGTCTCTCCAACGCTCCCCATTCTCCGGAGTCTTCCTTGGGCCATGCACGGGTAAACCGACGGTTCTTTTTAATGGTTTTGGCTAATGAATCCGCCAGGTCTCGAAGTTCTGCTGCCCGTTCAAAATCCATCGCCTCCGCCCGCTTTTGCATTTCCTCCCGCAGCTCAGCCAGCCAACCTTTGGCCCGTCCTTCCAAAAACTCACAGGCGTCCTCCACCCTCTTCGCGTATTCCTCCTGCGTGGTTTCATTGTGCCCCGCAAAAATTTCAGCCCGGGCATCATCGTAAAGTCGCCATTTACCCTCCCCAATTTTCTCCGGCTTGGCATCATGCAATAGAATCCCAAATTTCTTCCGCATCTCCGAAAGAGTTGAACGCAACATGCCCGCCTGGGCAAAAGGCCCATAGTAATGAGAACCATCTTCCTTGCGATTGCGGCAAAGTCGAAAACGGGGAAGTGCATTCTGCACATCCACACGCACCATCAGGAACTGCTTATCATCAGTAAAATCGGTATTATAACGGGGCTTATATTCCTTGATTAATTTACCCTCCAGCAGGAGAGCTTCGGTCTCATTACGGGTCTCATGAGTACTAATCTCTCTGACCATTTCAACCATAGCCCCGATTTTGGGCTGTGCCCAAATGAATTTTCGGGAACCTTGGAAGTAACTGGACACCCGTTTTCGTAAATTTTTAGCCTTCCCAACATAAATAACCTGCCCCAGACGATCCTTCATCAGGTATACGCCTGGAACCTGTGGTAGGTTGCGGGCAACCTTTCGCATCTCAACAATTTGATTTTGCATTGGCAATCGGTGTATTCTTGCGTACCTTTAAATTGCTTAAAACACAAACTATTCTACTCACCCTGCCCAACTCTTACATTTATTATGACTGCGTCTATTCGGGTTGAAACCATAACTCTTGGGGATGAACTTTTACTCGGTATCCGAGAAAATGCCCACTTAACTTACCTTGGCAGACAGCTTGCCCACCACGGGCTTGAACCGGCCGCCAACTTGGTGATTCGTGATCAAGCCGATGATATAAGACTCTTTTTTTCTGATTGCTGGAAAAGATCTGATCTCGTGATCACCACTGGAGGCCTTGGCCCAACCAGCGATGACATCACCCGCGAGACCATTGCTGAAGTACTGGGGGAAGAAATGGTTTACGACACCGAAGTCGAAAATGCCATCCGTGAAAGATTCCGACTTCTCGAGCGACCCATGCCTGAGAGCAATAACCGACAGTGTTACCGCCCGGCATCTGCGGAAATTCTTCCCAACCCCTACGGCACGGCTCCCGGTCTCTACCTGAAAAAAGACGGCAAGATTTTGGTCATGCTACCCGGCCCCGCCCGTGAGATGCATCCCATGTTTGAACAAATCGTGGTTCCGAAACTTCAGACTGAGGGAATCTTTCCCGAAGTCGACTGCTACCTTCAACTTCGGACTGCCGGAATCGGAGAGTCTGCCCTGGCCGATAAAGTGGAACCTATTCTCGCCAACAAGGAAGGTTTGGTCGTGGGATACTGTGCTCATGCCGGCATGGTGGATCTGCGTTTAAGTTCGCTGGACGCAGATATACTTTCCGAAGAGACACTTCATCAACTTGGGGATGAATGCCGCAAAGAACTCGGCGAAGATTTTGCCTGTTTTGGAGAACGGACTCTGGCTGAAGTCATTTTTCGTGAACTACGCTCCCTCGATAAAACCCTGGCCGTTGCCGAATCCTGTACCGGTGGGTTGCTTTCCTCACACTTCACCGAGATACCCGGAATATCCAAGGTATTCCAAGGCGGTGCGGTCTGCTATCATAATGATGCCAAAGTGCAAATGCTTGATGTACCGGAGAGCATGCTCGAACAGCATGGTGCAGTCAGTGAGGAAGTGGCGATCGCCATGGCCACGGGAGCCTGCGAAAAATACGGGGCTGATTACGGATTAAGCGTAACCGGATTTGCCGGCCCATCCGGAGGCACCCAAGTACTTCCAGTCGGTTCAATTTATTTAGGTTATGCCTCTCCCATTGGTGTATGGGCAAAAAAACTGCAACTCCGTGGCGACCGGGCGTCCAACCGGAGAAGAGCCGCCACCGCAGCCCTCGACTGGATGCGTCGAAAACTCAGAAAATATAAATTGGAAGAAGTTTTCGCAGCGGCCGAATCCGGGCAATTCGAAATTTAACTTTCCTTTATTTCCTCACCCATGGCGAAAGAATCTCTACTCGTCGTTCTCGGAGATGACGACTACCTCGTCCGTCAAAAAGCGAAAGAACTTTTTGATCATCTATGCGAAGAATTTTCGGACGACTTATCCAGGGAAGTCATTGACGGGCGGGCTGACCGGGTCGAAGATGTGGAACGAATCTTACAGGAAGCCAAATCCGCAGGAGAAACCCTTTCTCTTTTTGGAGGCGGTAAACTGGTTTGGATCAATGAGGCCAATTTCCTAAACCAGACCAAAACTGGGGCGGCTCAGGGAACCAAGGACGCCCTCGAATCTTTTAAATCCTTTCTTGGGAACCTCGGTGAATCAAGACTCATTCTTTCCGCGTGCCCGGTTCACCGGAATCATACATTTGTAAAATGGTTACAAAAAAACTCCACTTATCAGGATGTGGCCAAACAGGAAAAAGAAGATGTGGCCTTTCGTCGCTTGGTCGATGAAACCGCCAAGGAGTTTGGAGTAAGTTTTGGGCCAGGAGCTCTGGAATACTTGGCCGGCAAAATTGGAGCACACCCAAGAATGGGAGTAGAGGAAACCAGGAAGCTTGCATCCTATATAGGTGCGGAGGGGGGCGAAATTACCGAGCAAATGATTATCGATATGGTGCCCGACTTTGGTGAAGGTGATTTTTTCGAGGCATCGGAGGCCTTCTTCTCCGGAAAACTGGACTGGGCTCTCGATGCGATCGATCGTCATTTCTTTCAGGGAAAGGACGCACGCCCACTTCTCGCCACGCTGCAAAACCGTAACCGGCTGCTCATTCAGTTACGGGTTTTGGTGGATGGCGGCGAACTCGACCCGAACCAAAGACTTGGCAAGGACCAACTCGAACGGATCGGAAGCAAATACCTCAAGCATTTCTCGAATCCTTCCGACAAAACCACTCTTAATGTGTTTTCCCAAAACCCATGGTTTTTGGGCCGCCTAGTCCCCTTGCTAAGAAAATTTTCCACCCGCCGACTCATTGATCTACAAGCCGGTTTGATTAAAGCCTTTGAAGATGTTTTAGCACAACCGAAGGAACAACACTCAACGATCTTCAAAAACTTGGCTAT
>JBMYOA010000060.1:0-9546 GCA_049598825.1 Opitutales bacterium
CGACACGGCGAAAGCCAATGGAATCTCGAAAACCGCTTCACTGGATGGCATGATGTCAACTTGACGGAGCAGGGCGAAAAGGAAGGCCGGGAAGCTGGTCGTCTCCTGAAGGCGGAAGGGTTTGAATTTGATGTGGCTTACACATCTGTACTCACGCGTGCGATCCGTACCCTTTGGTTGGCCCTTACCGAAATGGATCAGGTGTGGATCCCGGTTCATCGCGAGTGGCGCTTAAATGAGAGGCACTATGGTGCCTTGCAAGGGCTTAATAAGGCAGAAACTGCTGAAAAGCATGGCGATGAGCAAGTCCTGGTCTGGCGTCGAAGTTATGACATTCCTCCTCCACCCATGTCCAAGGAGGATGAAGGGTATGCAGGCAAAGATCGCCGTTACAACAATTTGGATGAAAGCAATATTCCCCTGACTGAATGCCTGGAGGACACAGTTGCTCGTTTCCTTCCGCTCTGGGAAGAGACGATTGCCCCCCAGATTAAGGCAGGGAAAAATGTCCTAATCGCAGCTCACGGAAATTCCCTCCGGGCCTTGATTAAATATTTGGACGGAGTTTCTCAGGAAGAGATCATTGGTATGAATGTCCCTACAGGGATGCCATTGGTGTATGACCTGGACGAGAATTTAAAACCAACCAACCGCCAATACCTCGGCGATCCGGAAAAGGTGGCCAAAGCGATGGAGGCCGTTGCCAATCAGGGAAAGGCAAAATAGCCCGGGATTGAATCCCGAATTTGCCATCATGTGTTTTTATAAGTAATCTTGCATCATGGACACCCCGTCAGACAAACCAAAGAAATTAAAAAGAGAGTACGACCCGTCCTTCGTCGTGACTCCCGAATATCGAAAATCACTGCCCGATATCCAAAATTCTGGATCGGAAGGAATGGAAGGAGCCCATGTGGCGATTCTTCAAGTCGGAATCTCAGGTTTTCGCCTGCCCCTTCAGTTTGTGGGACCTGACGGAGAATCTTTAAATATTGAGACCAAGATTACCGGCACTGTTAGCTTGGATGCGGATAAAAAGGGTATAAATATGTCCCGGATTATCCGGATATTTTACGAGTACAAGAATGAGGTGTTCTCTCCAGAAATTCTCGGTAAAATTCTCCGACACTACAAGGAGCGTTTGGATTCACAGGAAGCCCGGCTCAAAGCCGATTTTTCCTACCCTATGATTCAACAAAGTTTACGCAGTGGTCTCGAAGGCTATCAGTATTACGGATGCAGTTTTGAGGGCACAATCGACCGGGCTGACCGGGTGCGTAAAATTATCCATTTTGATTTTGTTTACTCTTCTGCCTGCCCCTGTGCGTCGGAATTGTCTGAGCATGCCCGGGAGTCTCGGGATCTTCTGGCCATTCCTCACTCTCAGCGAAGCAAAGCCCGGGTCAGTGTGGAGGTGCATCCCGATCGCGAGCTTTCCCTTCTTGAATTGCGCGACATGTGTATACACGCACTCAACACCGAAACTCAGGTTATGGTCCGCCGGGAGGATGAGCAGGCCTTTGCGGAAATGAATGGTGCCAAAGTGAAATTTGTCGAGGATGCGGCCCGTCTTGTTTATGAGCAATTGGAGGATGATGCTCGGATTATTGATTTTCGCGTGATTTGTTCTCATTTTGAATCCCTTCACTCGCACGATGCCGTCGCAGTACTTTGCCGTGGAGTGGATGGAGGTTTTCGTGCCGAGTACGAAGACTTTGGAAACCTAGTGGTCTAAATTCTTCGATTTCCCACGGCTGGGAAAAGGGAGAGGACATATTCATTACACTTTGTGGATTTCGAACTCTCCATTCAAAATTCTATCGACTGGCTTGATTCGAATGCTGCCCGGATAGACAAACTCGCTGGAAATTGTCATTGGCCCAATCCCTATTTTTCATCCGCCTGGCTACAGGCTTGGTGGAAGCGAGTCGATGGCCCGCACCGCCCGGTCTTCATAATTGTTGAAAACAGTCAGGGGGAGTTGGTTGGTTTCTGGCCCTTGGTTGAGCGTGCCGGACTTCTCCGCTCCCGTGGGATATGGCCTTTTATTTACGATGAGGCCAATTATTTTCATCCTCTCGCTCAGCTTACCGCTGTCCAGGCTTTGATCGATGGTCTGCAATCACTACTCAGTCGATATACCTTTGTGTGGATTCCCCTTATGCGAAATGAGTTCTGGGAAAAATACTTGGCTCCAAAGGTTGAAGAATCTTCATTGCTTACCATTACGCGTAGCCCAAGGAAGACTTTCCTAATCGAGCGAACCAATGAGAGTTTTGAGAACTTTTTGAACCAAAAAATGGGTGGCAAGTCCCGCAAATCTTTCCGGTATGATCAACGGGCACTGGCTGAACAGGGGAATGTCGAATTTGAGGTATGGGAGGAATTTTCGGATGTGCGGGCGATGATGCCTGCCACATGTGTAGTCGAAGTGGAGTCCAGGAAATCCAAAAGTGGGGCCGGGCTTTTTTCGATCCGTGGAAAACGGGCTTTCTTTTTCGAACTTCTCCCTGAACTTGCGAAGAAGGGAATGGTCAGGCTTTCGATCCTTCGGCTGGATGATCAACCGATTGCCTGGCAGTTGGATCTTCTCGGGCACAACTACCTGGCAGTGCATCATTTGTCATTTGATGAGAAATGGAAAAAATACTCCCCGGGTCGCCAATTACTGATACACAATTTGGAGCAGGCTTGGTCCGAGGAACGAACCATTGATTTCCTTCCCCTTGGTTTTGATTACAAAGAAAAATTCTCGACCCTGGAGGAAGAGGTGCGGGAACTGCATTGGTTTAAAAGAAGTATTCGTGGCTGGATTGCCTGTCGCTTAATTCGCTGGAATATGAAAGTAAGAAAAAAAATGAAGGAACGGAAAAATCATATTCCAAATCCGGATAATCCGGTGAGTAAGGCATTACGGGGAGAAACCATTTGATTCTGGCTTTGCGGTTTCGAGGCACGCTATTATTATAAATTTGATATGACTTCGATAACGGATGATCTCCATGCCATGCGTGAGCATTATGACCAACCACCTCTCAGGAGAGCGGATTTGCATGCCTCTCCCTTTATTCAGTTTTCCAAATGGTTGGAGGACGCGGTGAAGGCGAAAATTTATGACCCCAACGCCTGCAGTCTGGCCACGGTGGATGGTGATGGCCGTCCCGTATCCCGGGCAGTTCTATTGAAAGCTTTGGAGGATCAACAGTATGTTTTTTATACAAATTACAATAGTCGAAAAGCCAGTCATTTGTCCCAAAATAATCAAGCCTGTATGCACTTTCCATGGTTTGCCCTTCAGCGCCAGGTGATAGTGACAGGTAAGGTCGAGAAGATAGAAACCGGGCGGGCCGAGGAATATTTTATGTCCCGGCCTCTCGAAAGCCGACTGGGAGCCTGGGCATCCGCTCAAAGTGAGGAGGTCGATTCACGGGAGTCGCTCGAAAGGTCTTATCTTGAAATGCAGGAAAAGTTTGGAGATAACCCACCGAAGCCTCCCCACTGGGGAGGCTATGCCTTGCTACCGGAAAGTATTGAATTTTGGCAGGGGGGACCAAGCCGTTTGCATGACCGGTTTATGTACCGCTTGGAAAAGGGTGAATGGACCATTCAACGACTCAATCCATGAGTGAAGAAAATTCCAAACCCATCGACGATGAAGACTTGGATGAATTACTCTCGATGAGAGGCAAGCCTTTTGCGGACTGGAAAGAGGAACGAAAATATTTGCGTGAAAAATGGGGGATGCAGGGTAGGCAGGTTGAAGTCGAACCCGCAGAAACCGATCAAAACGAAAACGAGGAAAATAAATCATGAATTGGGAAGCATTCGGAAACTTCGAAGATATTCTCTACCACAAGGGAGACGGGGTGGCTAAAGTCACCATTAATCGTCCTCACAAAAGAAACGCCTTTCGTCCCAAGACAGTGAGTGAGATGTATGAAGCCTTTTTGGATGCCAGGGAGGATCCCAAAATTGGCGTTGTATTACTGACGGGTGCCGGTCCACACACCGATGGCAAATATGCCTTCTGCTCAGGAGGAGATCAGAGTGTCCGGGGCGATGCCGGTTATGTCGACGATGGGGGAGTACCCCGCCTCAATGTTCTCGATTTACAGAAACTGATTCGCAGTATGCCCAAAGTGGTTATCGCATTGGTTGCCGGATATGCCATAGGGGGAGGCCATGTTTTACATGTGGTATGTGATCTTACCATTGCCGCTGATAATGCCATTTTTGGGCAGACTGGTCCCAAGGTAGGGAGTTTTGACGGAGGTCTTGGTTCCAGTTATCTCGCCCGGATTGTGGGGCAGAAAAAGGCTCGCGAGATATGGTATCTTTGCCGCCAGTACAATGCTGAAGAAGCCTTGGATATGGGATTGGTCAATAAAGTGGTTCCCGTGGATCAACTGGAAGCGGAGGGTTTACAGTGGGCCAGTGAGGTGATGGAAAAAAGCCCGTTGGCGATCCGTTGCCTGAAGTCTGCTTTCAATGCCGAGCTCGATGGACAGTCCGGCATTCAGGAACTCGCAGGCAATGCGACTCTTTTGTATTATTTATCCGAGGAAGGCTCGGAAGGAAAAAAAGCTTTTCTTGAAAAAAGGAAGCCCGAGTTCAATAAGTACCCCTGGCTTCCCTAAGCGGGGTTATTTCTGTTTATTTCGGAAGTCAGAGGACGGATCATATCCTTGATTCAGTACCGCCATTCGGGCGTTGGATGTCTTTCTCCACATCTTCAAATCACTCGCCAGTTCTTCAACTACCTCGGGCATTTTGATGGCTAAGTCATGATCTTCACCAATATCCTTACGGACATTATAAAGTTCATAGTTTCCGGTCTCGAACACTTCAATCAGTTTGAAATCCCCTTTGCGTATTGCCCCACTTGGTCCCATGGAATTGATGTGATGATAGTGCGGGAAGTGAAAATAGATTGCTTCCCGGTTAATTGAATTTTTTCCGGTTAACAACGGATTCAAACTTTTACCATCCAGATGCTGTTCGGGAGTGAGAGGCAATCCGAGTAAGTCGAGAATAGTAGGGTACAGATCAGTGCCCACAACTGGTTCCGATATTTTTGTGCCCGCTCTTATTTTCCCGGGAAATTTGATGATCAGGGGTACGCGGATGCCCCCTTCGTAGAGCCACGCTTTCCCGGCACGTAAGGGCAGACCGGATGTGGGCATGTTTGGGCCGGATCCGGTGCAAAGCCCACCATTATCAGAAAAGAAAATGACCAAGGTATCTTTTTCCAAGTCCTCGGATTTGAGGGTTTGTAAAACTCTTCCAATATTCTCATCCATGCTTTCGACCATGCACGCATATCCCGGGGAATCCTGTCGTTTGCGGGTGATGCTGTTCCACACCGGAATTCCATCCTGGTGCTTTTGTGTATAGCCGAGGGCCTCAGCCTTTTTCTGGTATTTTTCCAGTTTATTCTTCTTGGGCTGTATCGGTGTGTGTACGGTGTAATACCAGAAATTAATAAAGAACGGTTGGTCTTTATTTTGCTTAATAAAAGAGATGGCCTTGTCCGTGAGTGTATCCGTCAAGTAATCTCCCTGCTTCCCATCCTCCAGTCCCGGCACATTGGTACTTGGATGTCTTTCACTTTTAAATGGAAAGTAATAAGATCCAGGCTGTCCCATTCTGAATCCGGCAATATTGAGATCAAATCCGTGGTTTTCCGGGAAATGAGAAGTCCCTCTGTCCGTATGATTTTGTAAATGCCATTTTCCAATGTGTACTGTTTTATAGTCATGCTTACGGAGTGCTTCGGCGATCGATGTCTCGTCGAAAGCAATAAAACCGTCGGGTTGGGGAGCCGTGAGTTTATATCCTTTTCCCTTCGGACCGGTGGTTCCGCTGATATAGCTTACATTGATTCGGCTGGGGTATTTTCCTGTGAGAATACTGGCCCGGGAGGGAGAGCAAACCGGGCTTGCGGCATACGCATCCGTGAAAAGAGCTCCGTCTTTGGCCATTTGGTCGATCACGGGGGTTTCATAAAATGTACTTCCGTTGACTCCAATGTCGGACCACCCCAAATCATCGATCAGGAAAAGAATAACATTGGGCTTTGATTTTTCATTTTTGGCAAAAGTACCAAAAGCCAAAGTAAGGGAGAACAGAAAGAGTAAATGAATTTTCATACTCGGGATCATCTGCGGTCTCTCGCAAACTCAGCCCTTTGGCCTCGGCAATCCATCTGGAGTTCCCCTCGGTCATAAGCCACTTGTCCGGAAACAATCGTGGTTTCAATAGAATTTGTGAAAGTCAAATGCGAAAAGGGTGACCATCCGCACTTACTGAATAACTCTGTATCCTTCACCGGAGTCTTCCCTTCCGGGTCCACGACTACGAGGTCAGCCCAGTAGCCTTCTCGTAAATAGCCTCTGTCTTCCACCTGAAATAAACGGGCAGGGGCGTGACAGGCACGCTCCACAATCAATTCCGGAGTGAAGCAGTTCTGTTCGCACATTTCCAGCATCAGAAGCAGAGTATGCTGGATTAAAGGCAGACCGGATGGGGCATTGAAATAAGTTCCCTGCTTTTCCTCCCAGGTGTGCGGTGCATGATCGGTCGCCAGAATCGAAATTCTTCCATCCATCACTGCCCGGCGGACCGCATCCCGGTCACTCACTTTTTTGATCGCCGGGTTGCATTTGATCTGGGAACCGAGGGTCGCGTAACTGCTGTCTTCAAACCATAGATGGTGGACACAAGCTTCCGCGGTTATTCGATCATGACCGGATTCAAAAAGGTCAAGTTCCTCCTCGGTGGTGATGTGCAGGACATGGAGTTTGGCATTCTCTCTTTTGGCAAGCTCCACCGCCATGGATGAAGATTTAAGACAGGCTTCACGTGAGCGGATGTTTCCATGTTCGGCAAAAGGAACCTCGTCTCCATATTTATTCCGGGCATCCTCTTCGTTCGCCAGAATCATCGGGGTGTCTTCGCAATGGGTCGCGATGATGGTGGGAGCGTTACGGAAAATTCCTTCCAGCACGGTTTCCTCATCGACGAGCATGTTTCCGGTGGACGATCCCATAAACACTTTGACGCCCGCGATCTTTGCCGGATCTGCCGACTTTACCGCTTCAAGATTTTCATTACTTGCTCCGAGAAAAAACCCATAATTTGCCAAAGAGTCACGGCTGGCGATCGCGCACTTTTCTTCGATTCGCTCCATATCCAGGGTAGGGGGGGAGACATTCGGCATTTCAAAATAGGTGGTCACTCCGCCGGCGACCGCTGCCTGAGATTCCGTATGTATGCAGGCTTTGTGGGTCAGTCCAGGTTCACGGAAATGCACCTGGTCATCAATCAATCCTGGCAGCACCCATTTCCCTTCCGCTTCGATTATTTTACAGGAGGATGGAACCTGCAGGTTGGAGCCGATGGACTCAATACGCCCGTTACGGATAAGAATATCTTCGTGGGTCCGGGTGCCTTCATTGATCAGGGTTCCACCGGTAATAAGGAGGTTGGTCATAGAAATCTTCCTAACTTATTTAAACTGTCCGTTTCCAATGATCTGGTATTTATAAGTGCATAGTTCTTCGAGTCCCATGGGACCGCGGGCATGCAAACGATCGGTGGAAATACCGATTTCCGCACCCAGCCCAAATTCAAACCCGTCCGTGAAGCGTGTACTGGCATTCCAGTAAACGGAGGATGCATCCACTTCATTGAGAAAGCTCTCCGCCCGTTTTTTATTACTTGTAATGATTGATTCACTATGTCCGCTTCCGTATTGATTGACGAAGGAAATTGCCTCGTCCAGGGAGTCGACCACTTTGACCGACAGACGGAGATCAAGAAATTCCTCTGCGTAATCTTCATCCGTTGCAGTCCGGGTTGTAAAATCTTTTAGAATGGTGCCCGCTTTTTCATCCACTATTAATTCACAACCCTGCTCGGTTAATTGCTTGGCTACCCGTGGGAGGAATTCTTCGGCTATGGATGCTTCCACGACCAGGTTCTCTATCGCATTGCAGACCCCGGGTCTCCCGCACTTCGAGGATACCGCAATCTTTTCGGCCATGTTTAAATCGGCACTGGCATCGATAAATAAATTGCAGACACCCTTATAATGTTTAATCACCGGCACCCGACTGTTTTCCGCAACAAATCGGATCAGACCTTCTCCGCCCCGGGGAATGATGCAATGAACATACTCATCCATCGTCAGTAAATGATTCAGGGCTTCCCGTTCAACCGTGGATATTAATTGTACCGCATCATCCGGAAGCGGTGATTCTTGAAGTGCTTCGGTGATGATTGAGGCCATCGCCCGGTTCGAGTGCATCGCTTCCTTTCCTCCCCGTAAAATCGAGGCATTTCCCGACTTTAGGCAAAGCCCTGCACAGTCAATGGTTACATTGGGCCGTGATTCGTAAATGATCCCGATCACGCCGATTGGTACCCGCACCTTATTAATCTCAAGTCCATTGGGTCGCTCTTTTGTTTCGAGGACGGCACCGACTGGATCAGGCAGTTCAATCAATTGACGCAAGCCTTTGACCATCGAATCAATCCGCTCATGTGTCAGTCGCAAGCGGTCGACCATGGCTTCGGATAAACCGTTCTCTTCGGCCATTGCCAGATCTTTTTCATTTTCTTCCTTGAGAAGTTTTCGGTTTGATTCAATTCCACGGGCAATTGCCTGAAGGGCATCGTTTTTCTCCGCGGTTGTGGCACTGGAAAGGTTCAATGATGCCTTTCTTGCCCGTATTGCTATTTCTTTAATTTCTGAAAAAAGGGTATCGCTCATACATCTCTTCTTATGTGAAGACTCACTCCGGGTGAAGAGTATTCGCTAAAAATTTTAAATCTTAACAAAAATGCCTCCAGAAGGAGGCATTTTTGTAACAAATGAATCTTTTGGGCTATTTCTTTTCTTTCTTCCCTTTTTTCTTTTCTCCCTTCTCGCCTTTTTTTCCTTTCCCTTCGGGTTTTCCTTCTCCGCCTGGTTTGGTGCGGGATGCCATCGCCGCTTTTCTTTCTTCCTCATTGAGTTTTCCGTCCCCGTCCTTGTCGAACTTTTCGATCATTTCAGCACGGCGGGCTTCCATTGCTTTGCGGGCTTCTGCTCTCTCGTCTTCGCTCAATTTTCCGTCCCCATCCTTATCAAATTTTTCCATGATAAAAGGAGGAACTTTTCGCCCAGCACCCCGCTCGGCCATTTGTTTACGAAGTTCGGCTTTTTCTTCTTCGTTCAATTTTCCGTCACCATCCTTGTCAAATTTCTTCATCACCTCTTCTCGGGATGGACGGCCTTCGCCGGAACCGGTTTTTTTCCCGCCTTTTTCAGGCTTGGCGATGATGCCGGTGGCCAGTGAAAGAACGGATATCAATAGGAGAGCTTTTTTCATTAGGTATTTTGGGTTAAGGGTTAAATCTTAATACTTAAAACGCAGAAAAATAAAAAAAGTTTCAGCTCTTTTCTCCCCGGATCATTCAGGAGAATAATAGTTTGGACTATTAACTGATCTTCAGCCCCAGGTAATCTCGGGCATTCGAGTAGCAGATCCGTTTGGCCAAATT
>JBMYOA010000061.1:0-9413 GCA_049598825.1 Opitutales bacterium
AGGTAGTTCATCCATCGCTGGAGGTGGTAGCTCTTCCTCATCTGACATGGAGGCCTGGACACTCACTTTCTCGGATGGTGGAGGTAAATCCCCAGTACTCTCATCGACTACTTCGTCTGAAATCTCTTTTTTTGTTTGTTCATTCGAAGTAGCTTTTTCCAACTCCTTATCAGTACCGGTTTTATCTTCATCAATATTTACTTGATCTGCATCAGCACTCACTGAGGTATCTTGCATATCTTTCTTCAGGTCATCCGCAGTTGGTATTTGGGTCAAAACGGCTTTGGAAGCTGACGCTTTCTCTTTCTTCAAACTTAGTAAAAGTAATAAAACAACCGTAACGATGGAAAAAATTGTAAATTGCGAGAGCTCTATCTTTTCTACTCTCGAGATGATATGGTCTTCATAAATTACCTTTAACCAAAGATATGAAAGAAAAGAAGTTAAAGGTATAACCAGTGAAAGGTAGAGGCACTGAAGCTTTAATTTCTTGGTTTTCAGTGTGCCAACATAAAATAAAAAGCCACCATAAAGCACCACACATACTGTACAGATCATCTTTAATTGGAAAACCTGCTCAACTATTGAGTCTCCGCTGGCAGAGCCCAATAACTGAGGAATTGTAAAACCGATGAAATACGAATAACAGAGATTGACCAGGAAATTTTCCAAGGCTGAAAAATCGAAAGCTAAGCCTACCCAAAAAAGACCAAGCACTAGAAACATAACTGTTCCCAGGGAGAAGAAAAATACTCTGCTAAAGGAGTTCATGGGCAAACTCTTCTTCTATTTTAATTACACCCTTATTGGCAAGAGTTTGTTCAGGGTCAAATCCTGACCAAAAAAACTAAGTTTCTTGTGTAGAGTTAAAGATCCTTAATGAGCCCGCTACTATCTCCTACTTGTGAAGCTTGTACGCCCGCACGATCCAGCATCCCAAGATATAAGTTAGTCATTGGTACGCCTTCATAATCAACATGGCGACCTGTGGTAAGTCCATGAGAAGAACCGCCCGCAAGAAGAACAGGAAGGTCAGAATGTCTATGTCGGTTGCCATCACTGATACCACCTCCAAAGACAATCATACAGTGGTCAAGTAAACGACTGCCATCTATTTCTTGGGTGGTCGAAAGTTTATCAATGAAATATGCAAATTGCTCAGAATAGAAGTGGTCAATCTTCGCGAGTTTTTTTATTTTATCGGGATCATTCTTGTGATGAGAAAGAGAGTGGTGACCTTCAGGCACTCCGATATCTCGAAAACTACGATTGCTTCCATCATGAGCCAGCAAGAAAGAACTGATTCGAGTAGAATCGCTTTGGAATGCAAGAACCATCATATCAAACATGAGCCGTAAATGTGCACGGTAATTCTCAGGTATGCCTACAGGGGATTTAAGATCTGGTAATTTTTCCCAATTTTTTTCTTCTCTCTCTATTCTCTTCTCCAGTTCACGAACACTGGTGAAGTACTCGCTTAGCTTTTCCTGATCTAACTTACCTAGTCGTTTGTTAAAATTACTGGCTCCTTGTAGAGCAAAATCAAGAATGCTTTTGTTGAGTGCTCTTCTTTTTAGCTGCCCCTTTCGATCCGTAGGCGAAGAAGCATTTCCAAAAAGTCGTTCAAAAACCAATCTTGGGTTCGATTCCGGAACCATCGGCATGGACTCTGTTTTCCATGAAAGATTATATTGATAGGCACAACTATATCCAGAATCACATTTTCCTGATCTTCTTACCCCATCACAACTAAGTTCCAAAGATCGAAGCTTAGTTTTATCTCCAATTGCATCAGCCGCAATTTGGTCCACTGATACTCCTACTTTAATATCTTTGCCCGCAGTCTTTCTGGCCTGGCAACCAGTTAAGAATGTGGCATTGGCACGAGCATGATCTCCACCACCATCACCATTTGCATACGCTTTGGTATGATTCAAACCACTGATTACCTGAAAGTCTGCAGTATGATTTTGGAGAGGCTGCAGACTATTTGGTAAAGATTTTAAGGGTCCCGTTTCCAAGGGTCGCCATTCATCCATTATTACACCATTGGGTATGTAGGTGAAACCCATCCGTAATGGGATGCCAGAAACTCCGCCCACTGCAAATGATTCCAGAGAGGGAATAGCCAACGAAACTCCCAAACCACGCAGGATTGATCTTCGAGTCATTTTGGATGAAGTCATATAAAATCTATAGCTTAAACTTACTAATTTAGGACCAATTAATCAAATCCTGTTATCGAGCATACTGAAAAGGTTTGCTTTGAATTACTTTGAACACGAGATCTGCTAGTTTGATTGGGCCACTTTCTCCAATCTTGATAACCTCATCCACAGCGACTCGATCTTTAAAAGTAAGCCCGCGACCCAAACCATAAACAAATAATTTTTGAGTAAGACAACGATAGATCGCTTTACTTTTATTAATTTTTAAGAAGTTTTGTAGTTCACGAACTCCGTTGAATTTTTCTCCAGAACTAAGTTTTCCTGATACATCTAGTGATTCTCCATCCTCCTGATCTCGCCATTTGCCCACAGCATCAAAATTATCCATTGCATAGCCCAAATTGTCCATACTGGCATGGCAAGAATAACAGGTTGGGTTTTTCGAATGCATCGCCATCTGCTCCCTAAAACTGATGGGGTGATCATTTTCATCATGAGCTTCTTCAAGTTCAGTTACGCCAGGAGGTGGATCTCTTGGCGGAGCAGCCAACAAATTATCCAAAACCCACTTTCCTCTTTTGACAGGCGATGTTCTCGTAGGATTAGATGTAATCGTCAAAATGGAACCATGGGTTAGCAAGCCTCCCCGCCTCTTCAAATCTTCACCTTTAAAAACCACTTTTTGAAAATTCTTATCAAAACTTCCATCTATCCCGTAATAATCAGCAAGTTCGCGATTGATCATTGAGAAATCTGCCCCCAATAAAAGCTCCAGTGGTAAATTTTCGGTAAGTAAGTATTTGAAAAAATTTTCAGTTTCTAAAATCATAGATTGACTGACTTCTTTTGTGAAAGAGGGAAACTGCTCTGGATTAGGGCTAGCCAAATTCAAATCTCTTAGCTGCAACCATTGTCCACAAAAGTTAGCTATAAATTGCTCAATTTTAGGATTTTCCAACATGCGCTGGAATTCTTCCCGTAAATTAGTTCTCAAATTTCCCTGCTTTGCCATGTTCCAAAGGCGATCATCGGGAATCGAGCTCCATAAAAAATAAGACATCCGATGAGCCAATGCATACTCATCAAGTAATTTAAAAGTAGAAGAAGTTTTAATCTTATACTTTCCTTCCTCTCGAAAAAGAAAACTCGGGGAGACAAGGGCGGCCTTAAAGACCTGCCTGGCAGATTCCAAAGGGTTCATTCCTCTCTTTCTCATTTCCAAATAAAAGGCATCGTGCCTGGAAAACTCTTCCGAACTTAATGGGTTTCGATAGATTCTTGGAAGCCATTTCTGGAGAGATGTTTTGGCGACTTCATCCACAATCTGATTGGATTTCCATTCATCAAAAAGGTGCAAGCGGGTCTCTTTTACAGAGTACGAGACGCCAGCCGGCTCCAAAATTTCAACCTTATCGATGTAAAGATTTCGATCTCTCCTTTTTGGGTTCTTATTTTTGGGGTCATAAAAATCGTTGGGGAAAGTAAGTGAAATCTCGTTATTAGGGGAAACGTTTGCTGAAAAGTCGAGTAGGTAGGTTTTCTGGTTGGGGTATTCCGCATCAACCGAAAATTCTTCAATTGTTTCCCCATTCAGACCGACAATCATATTGGCAAATTCGTTTCCTGCCCGACTTGCGGTCGCCCAAATCTTCACCTTGTAGAGCCCATCCTTGGTAAAGGGTAGTGACAGGTTGATACTCCCCCTAGATGATAAAACACGCATACTCCCACTGCTGCTGCCACCAATAAAATCGTCCGGTCGAAAAATATAAGTCTTTCCTTGATCATCTGCGGGCCCCAATGCTTTCTCCATCACAATTTCCGCCATGCTCAAATACTTTTCCATTAAGAGAGGAGAGAGCGTAAGCACTTCGCCAATCGTATCAAAACCGTACCCCGTATCGTCGGCAGGAAAATATTCGCGTGCGTCGATATCGACTCCAAAAATATCCTCTACCGTATTTTCATATTCTATTCGGTTCAATCTCCTTAGAACCACATGGCCAGGGTCATATTGATTAGAATTATGTCTAAATGAAGCCTTCTCGATCCATGAAAGAACGGTGGTAACTTCTTGGTCGAATGGTTGCGGCACATTGGCTGGCGGCATATTCCGATTATATAGATTTTTCCAAACACGGTCCCACTTTTTGGAATGCTTTTCAAAATTGCCCAGACTGATCAACTCGTCCATGGCGAAGTCACCCTTCTTGGCACCTTCACCATGACAATCAAAACAATATTCTTCTAATAGAGGTAGCACTTTTTCGGTAAAGAAGAGATTTTCTTTTTTCGGAAATGCACTGGGTCCTAGCATTAGCAGCACCAAGTATGCAGTTAATGTTTGAAATTTCAGTAGTTGGAATGGCATTGAGAAAAATTTTCTTGCTGAGTTAAAACTACAATCTGACATCCTCAAACTTTCGCTAATTTTCTGTTAAATGACTTATTTTTAATTCGAGCGAATTACAAGGTCATCAAAGAAAATAGGCATACTCGAGTATGGAAAGCCCCACAACGCACACTTGCCCCCTACATACTCAATATCGTATATCTCACTCAGATTCCACTCTACAGGTTCTTTTTGTTTTTTTGGCCAAAGCTTAAATTGTAGCCGAGTAGACTGATTTGAGTCTGCAACCAGTGCTTGAAAGCGAACCTGCCACCATTGGTCTCCTTCCCAAGAAAAAGGAAGCTCCCTAAGCACGGTTTCATCTAATGAAATAACCACATTTCTAGCAGCCGGGTTAAGTCTTATACGATATCCACGAATGCCTCCAATACTTGCAGCGACGGAAGGCATGCGACGCCCTTTTTTACTCGCAAAAAAGCAGAAGCTTAACTCCAGGTTTTTTTCCTTTTCTCGCGGTCCAAAAAGTAATCCAAAATCTCCCATTGGTGCTCCCGGTAACTTAAGGCATTTTTCATCCCCTACCCCTTGTTGGACTGTATAGGCACCATCAAGAATAAATAAGCTATCGGGTTCTTCTCCAATTCCTACTTCGGAAAAATTTTCCCTAAATTCTACATTCCAACCCTCTTCTTTTTTTTCATTTGTCTGGTCAACATTGTCTGGAAGGTTTGGTTGGTTGTTGATTTGTTGATACAAGCAACCAGAAAGACCTAAGAGTAAAAGAAAGACTAAAAGTATCCGCATGTAACCAAGCCAAAAAAGAAAAATTGAGTCTTTATTCATTCTTCAATAAGTGAAGCTGGCTTTTTCGTAAGGTCAAGAAAACGGCGAGAAAAACCCACAAAAAAGCGAGCGAGGCAAGTGCAGCAAAAAACCAAACAAAGCTCATACTCGGTTTATCCAGAACATTGCCAAACAAAGCAGGGGCAATAGCAACAAGTGCTGAAGACGATCCAATAATGATTCCACAAATGGCCAATTGTAGGTGTTCACTGAGGGCTGATTTCTTAATTCTATTTAGCTGAAATCCGAGAGCTTCGAATAAAGCGATCTCTTGACCTCGTTCAACCAGATTACGGGCCACCACAAGGCCCAACCCACAAGTTCCTATTAACATACCAAGGCCCCCCAAGCCCTGAAAAATTGAAAGGTAAGTATTTTCCACCTCTTGCAGTTCAGACAATCTCTCCGTCGACTCACGAAATTCAATTCCGTGCTGCTGCAGTCGGTCCTCCAAATGCTTCGCGAGTCGACGGGCACCGTCTAATTTGCCTGAAATCATAAAACTACGATACCCACCCTGCTGTTTGAATTTACTAAGAAAATTTTCTTCATTTATGAAAAGGGCTCCCTGCAGCATCGATCCCTTGAGAGCCCCAACCAGTTCGATTTCAAAGGGTTGACCCTCTCCGTCCGTATATTGCAGGCGATCTCCTAATCCCATTTTCAGGGCCCACATCATGGTATTCTGATCAACCAAAGCAGGCACGGTATTTCCTTCCAAAACTACATTTAGACTATTCCAATTTCCCTCAGCAAAAGAGAACCTATTCTTAAAATCACTAGGTTTCACGCCGTAAATCCTTGGCCGCAAGGCCTTATTCAAGTTCAGGCAACTCGCATCATCTCCCTCTCGGACCCGAAGCGGAATGATACTGGAGGCTGACAAAAGGCTGTCATTCAAATCAAAGAGTTCACTGGCTTCCCTGCTATTTAAATCATCGTAAATTGGAGAAGCCGATTCTCCCCAGAAAGAGAAACCGCCTGTCCCTGACTCGAAATTCTCAGCGGATACTTCTGCTGATTTACGAAAAGCCCCGGTGCTCACAACCAGAAAAGCTCCTGCTGCCATCGATCCTGCTGTGACCAAAGCCCGACCAGATCTTCTACCTAGATTTCTCCGTTCAAGCTGAGGAATCTTTGTAATAACATTTTCCTCCCCGCCCGCTTTTCCGAGTCTTGCCCGAAAAAGGAAAAGGCCCCCGATGAGTAGCATGCCTCCCGCACCAAAAAAAGACATGGATGCCTCAGGGCTATTCAAGCCAACTAACCAGGCTAAGCAAAAGGAAGCCCCGAAACATCCAAGCCCGACCCATTTATGCCATTTCCTTGAAACAGACGAGGACTGATATTCCTGAATTCCATAGCTCCCGGATTGTAAAAGTTCTCTTGGTTCACGCCTAAATAATTTTCGGGTCGACCAAATCATGGAAAGAAAACAAATGAGAGTCGAGGATCCACCTCCGATAATCATGGAAGTGGATGTGGCATCGTAATCAAAACTTGCTCCCGAGACCGCCCCACTCCATTCGCCGGCAAGCAACTGAAGAATTACCTTTCCATATAAGGATGCAAGAAACACCCCAATGACAGATCCGATTACCCCAGCTGAAAAGCCTTCACTCCAAAATACAAATTTGATTTTTCGGGATTTCCACCCCAATGCACGCAATAACCCGATTTGCCTGCTTCTTTGCTCCATTGAAAAAGTAAATAGCATCCCTGTAATCGCCAGTACCGCGGCAATCACGAAAAAACTAAACCCCATGAATAATTGACCAAAGTCTACCGGAGATTCCACTGATTCTTTCGCATCCGAACGAAGTCCGTGAAGAATAAGACCCGCATCATCCGCATTTAGGTTTTGTCTTAATTGAAAAGCGAGCTCACTTTCGGAAAATTCTTTTTTCTCGACCCTCAAACCTGTGAGTGATCCCCATCGGTTGCCCCACATTTCCTTTCCTGCTTTCAGAGAAACAAAACCCTTGGGCTCACCGCGATACTTGTCCCAGTAATCTTCATCCCGATCTCTGACTTTATGAACAATCGGGATACCTGTGTCCCACTCTCCGCATGAATCCGCATCCGATAGTCCAGGAAATCGTGGTGTCCATTCACTTTCCTCTCCCTCTCCTACAGGAGAAGGCATCGGTAAAATCTTTTTCAGAATAAAATCCTTGGATTTTTCAATTAGCTTTCGCCTCTCTCCTACTGTGTAAAAACTTACGCTTACGCGATCACCCAGTGTGAGGTTCAAATCGTCTGCAGCCCATCGGTTTAACGCAATTTGATCGTCTTTCCACTCCTCGTCGAGAAATTCAATTTTACTTGGTTCGACAGCACTCATCATTGAATAGGGAATCAAGGATGTCTTATTGTCCTCAGATCTTGTTTGAATCGAATTCACCAGGTAGGTCAAAACTCCAGAAGAATTTGCTGTCAAAAATTTTGCTTTTTCAACCAACCCATCGGACAGAAAGACCTGTCTTGTGCGTATACTCCATTCTTTCGTATTTTGAAGGTTCTTAATTTCGATTCCTGCATCAGCCAGAGTCCAGCTACTATTCATGGCTTTTTTGGCCTCCAGCAAATCAATCTCGCCGTCGCCACTTTTTCCCATCAACAGAAAATTCGCAAACTGCTTGTTATCAGAAATCTCATCGAAAGAGCGGAATAACTTATTTTGTAGAGCACTTAACGAAACAAAGACTGTAAGCGGTTCTCTCTGGTTTCCCTGTAAACCGAAATGGCCAAACCCTTCAGCAGGAATAACTCCCCCCAGCTCTTCGTTCATCGTGACAAATTTATTATCCCGTTCACCGGAAAGAGGTGCGTCTCTGGAAAATAAACTTGGTTCCTCCATCCTTAAGATCAGCCGGGCACCAATTTCTTTCTTTAATCTTTGGTCCAGTCGCTCATTTACGAAAAACACTTTAGGTCCCCACTCACGAAATTCTTTTTTCATCGACCAGGTACCCATAGGAGTGTGAGAAAAGTCAGGTGCAAGCTTCCAGAATCTCTCATCTACTCCGAGTACCTGAACATTTGGAACACGCACAGATCCATCAGGCGATGTAATCGTCCCCCTGGAGAGAGCAATCGGGGCGACCACGCTTTGCTTATCATTCAAGTTTGAATGTACCCGGTCCGCCAAATCCTCTTCAAAAAATCCATCCGGAGAAAGCATAGCGACATCTCCCTTGCCGATTCTTTTTTCAGCTAAAGTTCGCAAAGTGGAGCGAACCGAATCACCGATGGTCAAAGCCCCGGTCAACACCACAGAACATATGGTAGCCGAGAGAATAATTCCAAGATTGTGCCTCCGGAAAAAAAGGAGGTTTCTCCCAACTAACTGCCACACGCTCATTATCTTTGTTTTTCTAGATTTCCCTCATTTAAATGATAGGCTTGCTTCATCCGTTTAGCACACTCCAAGGAATGCGTTACCATGATCAGAGTCAGGCATTTCTCTAGATTTAATTTCTCCAGTAGATCCATCAAATGATCTGAATTCTTTTGATCTAAAGCCCCAGTAGGCTCATCAGCCAACAAAACCGAAGGTTGATTAATCAAGGACCGGGCTACTGCCACTCGCTGCCTTTCCCCTCCCGATATCTGACTGGGTAAATGCTTTTTACGATGATCGAGTCCCACTTCTTCTAGCAGCTGATTTGCCCTGTCAATTAAATCGCCACCTTCTGAGTCATTGAATCCTGCTAATCCTGGAAGCATCACATTTTCAAGAACCGTACAGGAGGGTAACAAATGATGAGCCTGGAAGACAAAGCCCACTGTTTGATTACGATATTCAGATATTTGTTCTTCCGAGAGGAGAGAGTGATCTTGCTGGTCGACTACGATCTTTCCCTGAGTTGGTTTATCCAAAAGACCAATCACATTAAGTAAGGTACTCTTGCCGGAGCCGGATGGACCCACAATTGCAACCGAACTGCCTTCTTCCACTGCAAGATCAACATTCTTAAAAACATGCACCGTCTCCTCTCCACTTGGAGATGGGAAGGATTTGGACAGGTTGGAAATTTCAATCATCT
>JBMYOA010000062.1:0-9304 GCA_049598825.1 Opitutales bacterium
AATAATTTGAAAAAAGAAAGCTTTTGGGGTTCTTGGTGCCCCTTTGAGTACGGACATCGCTTTACAGCTCTGAGCCTAGAAGAAACCCTGATGGGAGGGCAGTCTTTTGACTGGCATCCGATAGCAAATTTACATTGGAGGGGCAGGGTCGAAAGAAATATTTTTGAGTGCAGGTGGCAAAATGGAGAAGCAGAATGGCGTTGTCAGAAAAAAACTGTTCATCCCGAAGAACTGATCGAAAAATATTTTTGCCTTGGAGCTGGTTATGAGGCGTCACTCAATGAACTGCCTTGGAGGTCAGATCCCATTTTAGGCCTGTGTATGGAGCAACTAGAGGGGCTTCGAATTTTAAGGCAGCCTCTCGATCAAACACTATTCTTTTTTATTCTTAGTTCAGCCAAGAGCATTCCCCAAATTCAAGCAATTGGAGATGCTGTGTTTCAGAGGTATGGGGATCAGCTCATCGAAGACATTTACAGTTTTCCGGGATGGGCAAAATTGGCAGAAATTCCTGAGGAAGACTTTCGGTTACTGAAAATGGGGTACCGGGCTAAGTATATTTCTCAATCAGCGAAATTTATAAACGACCAACCCGGATGGTTGGAGTCTATTCCTCAGATGAAATATGTAGATGCCAAAAATGAGCTTTTAAAACTTCCAGGAGTGGGTGCAAAAATCGCCGACTGTGCTTTATTGTTTGGAGGGAATTTTTTGGAAGCTTTTCCGATTGATACCTGGATCGAAAAAAGTTTGGAAAAACGATATTCTTTGGAAGGGTGGAGCACCTCCCAGAAAACTCATTTTGCCCGAATTCACTTTGGGAAATTTGCTGGCTTGGCTCAACAATTTCTATTTTCAGCAGAGAGGTTGGGTATTTTGGATAAACACTAATAAATACTATTCAATTTCATTCATATTTTGGGGAATTCGGTATGAGTGGCACAAAAGTTGCAAAAGTAGTTATGTTGCACCTACCTGATGAACCCCAATTCCTTTCAAAATTATCAAACCGGACATTTTTTTGACGAAATGTTCGACGGATCCAATAAGTCAGAAGCCTACGATTTCTACCAACCAATCTACGATCGTATAGGTGGTTTATCAGCAAGTGAATTTGAAGAAAAAAAGAGGCAGGCTGACTCTTCCTTCCTTGAACATGGTGTAACTTTTACAGTTTATGGTGACGAAACAGGGACCGAGCGTATCTTCCCTTTTGACCTAATCCCACGGGTTATTCCTGATGCGGAGTGGCAGAGAGTAGAGCAGGGGTTACGGCAACGTATTCTGGCACTGAATTTATTCCTTAATGATGTGTATCATGGTTCGAAAATTCTTGCTGATGGAGTAATCCCGGAAGAAGTGGTGAAATCATCTGCTCATTTTCGAGAAGAAATGATTGGTTTTGATGTACCCAGGGATATCTATGTTCATGTTTGTGGTTCGGATTTGATTCGTGACGAGAACGGAAAGTATTTGGTATTGGAAGATAATGCACGCTGCCCATCCGGGGCTTCCTATCTTTTAGAAAATAGGGAAATCATGAAAAAAACTTTTCCCCGTACCTATCAGAAAATGTCGGTGCGGTCTGTCGAAGCGTACCCGGAGTATCTACTGAGATCTTTGGAGTATCTTTCGCCGCGAAAATCACAGAAACCAGTTTGTGTCCTTCTAACACCGGGTGTTTATAACAGTGCTTACTTTGAGCATACTTTTCTTGCCCGGCAAATGGGTATTGAGATCGTAGAGGGTAAAGATCTGATCGCTATTGATGGTTTTGTATACATGAGGACCACCCAGGGCTTAGTTCAGGTAGATGTTATTTACCGGAGACTGGATGATGAATTTCTCGACCCTCTGTTTTTCAATGAAGAATCATTGCTCGGGGTTAGCGGTTTGATGGACGCTTATTTGAAAGGTAATGTTGCCTTGGCCAATGGAATAGGCACTGGTGTTGTAGATGACAAAGTAACCTATGCGTATGTTCCTGAAATGATTCGCTATTACTTAGGGCAGGACCCAATCCTTGAGCAGGTGCCCACCTACCTTTGCTGGCGTGAACAGGATAGAAAATTTGTTTTGGATAATCTTTCGGACTTAGTTGTGAAATCTGCCAATGAGTCAGGAGGCTATGGTATGCTCATTGGAAATGCCTCAACTCAAGAAGAAAGGGATGAATTTGCCACACGAATCCAAGAGGCTCCGAGAGATTACATTGCGCAACCGATTATCTCACTTTCCAGGCATCCCACTTTTTGTCCAGATGGGGTGGAGGGCAGGCATGTGGATCTTCGTCCTTTTATCTTGTATGGCGAGGATATCGAGATTGTCCCGGGAGGTCTTACGCGGGTAGCCTTAAAAAAAGATTCACTGGTGGTGAATTCCTCTCAGGGTGGAGGAAGTAAGGACACCTGGGTATTGAAAAATTAAGATGCTTTCCCGGGTCGCAGATAATCTCTACTGGATGAGCCGCTATGTTGAGCGGGCTGAAGGTGTGACTCGTCTGGTCGAAGTAAATAGAGACACAGATTTGGAGTCCTATGCCAATGGAACGAAGAGGGATTACTGGCAATCAGCCCTCAGTGCGATGTGTGCCGTGGAAGATTTTGCCAAAGATGAATTAGATGATCACGAACTCTTCATCCTGTTTTCCAAGGACTGGTCGAGCTCAGTCTCTACCTGCATTAATATGGCCCGCGAAAATGCCCGAATGGTGAGGGATCAGTTGTCGGAAGAGATTTGGGTAGAACTCAACAATTTATACCTCTATTTAAATTCTCCTACTCTACCTGAGAAGTTTAGTAACGATCCCCAAAGCTTTTTCCGTAGAACCATTCGTTTTTCATTGGTCTTTCAGGGTCTCTCGGATGCAACGATTCATCATGACGAAGGCTGGAGGTTTATGTCGCTTGGAAAGTACTTGGAGAGATCCGATCAGACTAGTCGGGTACTTGATACCCTCACTATGCTTGGCGAAGAACCCACCCGTCTCGATCTGATTGGTGCCTTGCGTAGTTGCAGTGCTCTTTCCGCATACCGTCGGCGTTATCAGGGCGCACTTTCCCTACAGAATGTGGCAGATTTCCTTTTATTCTCGAGAGATTTTCCGAGGTCACTCAGGTTTGCCATTTCTCGAATTGATACGCTCTTGCATGAGATTTCCGGAGTGCCATCCGGCAATTACTCCAATGAGGCAGAGAGATTAACTGGCAGTGCACTTGCCCAACTTAATTTTTCCGGAATTGAATCTCTGCTTGCCGATGGTTTGCATGAATCGATTGATCAATTACAGAGAAAACTTATTGAGGTTGGCCAAAGTATTTTTGAAACCTATGTCTTATTACCATTTGAAATTAAAAACGCCGGCGTTGCTCCCATGGTTCAACGACAAATGCAGCAGCAGTAGCTAGCAGCCACATGCGTTTATACATTTTACACAAGACTCATTATAGATATCCATCTCCCGTTCGGGAAAGTTTTAACGAACTTCGCTTGCACCCACTTACGAACGACTGGCAACGATGTGAATCATGTTTTGTCAGCGTTTTACCGACTGCTCAAATGAGGCAGTACCTGGATTTGAATGGAAACTTGGTCCATCATTTTGAAATCCCTAATGATCATTCAAAATTAATGATTGAGAGCCGTTCAACAATGGTAACGGCGAAGCGAGTGGATTTTGAAAGTTTCCCCTATGGAACTTCGATGAAATCTTTGAAAGAGGTGGAAGGAAATCCAGAATGTAGACCTTACTTACAAAGTTCCAATTTCATTGATATCAGCCCGGAGATCTGGCGTATGGCAGTTGATGTACAGGGGAGTTCCAAAGATGTTTTTCAGACTGCCTACCAAGTTATGGAGCACATCTATTTAAATTTTGAATATTCTGTTTCCACAACGAGTGTGGGCACGCATGCCAATGAAGTGTTGGAGAAAAAGAAGGGGGTTTGTCAGGACTTTGCTCATGCTGCGATTGCTCTATGTCGCTGCCTGGGTATTCCTGCCCGTTATGTGAGTGGATACTTCTACGATCCAACCCGTGATCAAAGTATGCGTGGTTCTGGAGCATCCCATGCATGGATAGAAGTATTGGTAAATGGTAGTGGCTGGTTTGGATTGGACCCTACCAACAATCGAGTTGTGGATGATAATTATGTGATTATTGGATCGGGCAGGGATTACCGCGATGTGGCTCCGGTGACCGGTACATATTTTGGGCGGGCTCCGGAAAGTATGAAGATTGATGTGGAGGTAAAAAGACTGGATTCCTAATACACTTCTACTTCACCAAATTGTAGGGAGATGGAATGGAAGAGATTAAATCTTTCGTATAATCTTCTCTGGGATTGGCATACACTTCCTGAGCGGTTCCGGATTCAACGATTTTTCCCGCGTGCATGACCACGACTTTGTCGGAAATAAATTTTACCACGGAAAGATCATGCGAAATGAAAAGGTAAGTCAGTTGTCTCTTCTTTTGTAATTCTCGTAAAAGGTTCAAGACCTGGGCTTGTACGGATACATCCATGGCCGAAACACACTCGTCACAGACGATAAATTCCGGTTCAACAGCCAACGCCCGGGCAACACAAATCCGCTGTCTTTGTCCCCCTGAAAATTCATGTGGATACCTAAGGAGATGCTCAGAGGTAAGTCCCACTTCCTCCAGCAGGTGGACCACCATATCTCTTCGATTTGAACGATCTTTTCCAATTTGATGAACGATCATTGGTTCAGTCAGAGCTTGTTCAATTGTCAACCGTGGGTTGAGCGAGGCGTAAGGGTCCTGGAAGATAATCTGCATCTTTTTGCGGTATTCAAGCAAAGCTTCCTTAGTTAGGGCACCCAGTGATTTCCCATCATAAAGAACAGTACCTTCTGTTGGTCTGATCAAATGAAGGATAGCCCGACCTGCGGTCGTTTTTCCACAACCCGATTCACCGACTAACCCAACAGTTTCCCCTTTTTGGATTGTCAGATCGATGCCATTGACAGCTTGAACTTCCTCTTTTACTCCACCGAAAAATCCCTTTGAGCTACGAAAATAAACCTTGAGACCACTTACTTCTACTAAATTTTTATTGGTTTCGGAAAAAGAGTCGCTTTCCGAAGTTGTAGCAGACTCTAATTTACGAAGCTGCTTTTCTGCTTCTGGATTTTCGTAAATTTCAATGGTTCCATCATCATTTTCTTTGGTTTCCAGAAAGTCATCCACGGTGGGTAGGGTATGATACTTACAATCCAGAGTCGGTCTGCACGCGAGCAGGCCTTTAACATAGGGGTGTTTCGGGTTTTTAAAGATATCTGTAACCTTCCCCTGTTCCACCACTTTTCCTCGATACATCACCACAATTCGATCCGCAATTTCTGCCACTACACCTAGGTCGTGGGTAATGAAAAGCACGGAGACCCCCAATTCTCCTCGCAGGGATTTAAGGATTTGTAAAATTTTGGCCTGAACAGTTACGTCCAAGGCAGTTGTGGGTTCATCAGCAAGAAGAAGGTCCGGTTTCGTAACCAGTGCCATGGCTATCATTACCCGCTGGCGCATCCCTCCAGAAAATTCGTGCGGAAAAGAGCCTGCCCTTTTAGCGGCGTCGCGGATACCCACTTTTTCCATCATTTCAAGAGCCTGTCTTTCGGCTTCTTGTTGGGATAAACTTTCATGAATTATCAGTGGTTCCGCCACTTGATCAAGAATAGTCATAAACGGATTCAGGCAACTCATAGGATCCTGAAAAACCATTGAAATCTTTTTGCCCCGTAACGACCGTAAAGCATGTTTCGGAAGTCTTAAAAGTTCCTGCTTCTCGAACTTTATACTTCCGCCTTCGATCTTAGCCGGAGGCTGGGGCAGGAGACCAAGAATGGAATGACATGTTACGGATTTACCGGAACCTGATTCACCGACCACGCCAACTATTTCACCTTTTTCAATGGAGAATGAGACATCGTCCACGGCCCGAACGGTTCCTGATCGCGTATGGAAATAGGTCTTGAGCTTATTGATTTCCAGGAATTTCATCAGTCTTTCGCGGCTTTGGGATCAAGGGCATCACGCAGTCCGTCTCCCAGGAAATTCAGGGCAAGTAAGGTTAAGCTAAAAAAAAGGCCTGGAAAAAAGATCAGCCACGGAGCAATTTCCATTTTTTCGGAACCTTCCTTGATTAGGCTTCCCCATGAGCTCATCGGTGCCTGTACTCCCAGCCCTAAAAAGCTGAGAACAGCTTCAAGGAGCATCACCGCTGGCACCGTGAGCGTGGCGTAGACGATGACGGGACCAAGCAAATTAGGCAGGATGTGCCGGAATAGAACCCGTGAATGAGAATAACCGAGGGCACGGGCCGCTTCAATGAATTCGGCCTGTTTGAGGCTGAGGGTTTGCCCCCTTGTAATGCGTGCCATGGTTAGCCATTCGACTGCTCCAATGGCAATAAAAAGAAGAATGAAATTTCTACCAAAAAGAACCATCAGCAGGATTACAAAAATGGTGAAAGGTAAGGAGTAGAGAATATCCACCACCCTCATCATCAGGGCATCCATTTTCCCTCCGAGGTAACCGGATGTCATCCCGTAAGCCACACCGATAAGGAGGGAGACCGCGGTTGCAAGAAATCCGACCGCCAATGAAATCCTACCCCCATGTAGCACACGGGCAAAAAGATCCCGCCCCAGGTTGTCTGTTCCGAAAAGGGATTCTTTACCAGGTGGAGCAAAGGTATTGTTAAGATCCTGGTCTTCGTAACTAGAAGTTAAGATTTCGGGTCCCAGGATAGTGAGCAATGAGATAAAGATGAAAAAGTAAAGACTGATGGTGGCAAGCCGGTTGGCACGAAGTCGTATCCAGGCGTCCTTCCACAGAGAAGAACCACCCGGGTCTTCGGATATAAAATCCTTTGACTTGGCGCTTTCGATACTCATGGTTCCCTTGACTTTGGATCAAGACTTGCCTGGATCAGATCGACCACAAGGTTGAGAATGATAATCAAGCACGCGTAAAAAAGGACAGTACCCAAGACCATGGTATAATCACGGTTAAATGCTGCAGTTACGAAAAACCGGCCTAATCCGGGAATAAAGAATATACTCTCAATGATGAATGAGCCACTGATAAGTCCGGCAAAAGCCGGACCTAAAAAGGTGACGACTGGGAGGAGTCCCCCTTTGATCGCGTGCCGCAAGACTACCCGAATAGGGGAAGCACCTTTTGCCCGGGCTGTGCGGATGTAGTCTTGGTTGAGAGTTTCCAGCATGCCAGCTCTTGTAAGTCTCGCAATGTAGGCACCATAAAAAAGACCAAGGGTCAGGGAGGGCAGAATCATATCCGCAAAGGAATACCAACCCAGTGGCGGTAGCCAGCCAAGCCATGAGGAAAAGAGTAAAATGAGGAGAGGGCCCATCACAAAAGTAGGCAGGCAAATCCCCAGCATTGCAGTAGTCATCAAACAATAATCATAGGCCGAATTTTTTCGCAGAGCAGCGAGGACGCCTGCGGGTAATCCTAAAACTAGGGCAATGAGAAGGGAGAAAAGTCCCAGCTGAGCAGATACCGGAAATGCTTTTGCAATTAATTCAGAGACCTCCCATCCCATGTATTTAAAGGAGGGGCCCAGGTCACCCTGCAAAAGATTACTAAGATACAAAAAGTATTGTTCGTACAGGGGCTTTTCCAAACCGAAATGAGCTTCCAGCTTTTCCTTGATTTCAGCGGGAATATTCTTTTCTGAATCGAACGGCCCCCCGGGAGCCAATCTCGTCATAAAGAAGGTAAGGGTGGCAATAACGAACAAGGTCGGGATTGCCTGCAATATTCTAACAACGATGAACTTTACCATGTGTTAGCATCCTCATTTTGAAGGCGGACATATTTATAGGGATGGTGGTCAAGCAGGGTGGGGTGCCACCCCTTTACGGTGGGACTTCGCAGTGTTACATGTACATAGAAGTAAATGGGAAGGATTGGGGCATGCTCGGATAACAATTTTTCGCATTCCTCAAAGTATGAAAATCTTTTTTCTGAATCGGATTCCTTGGCCGCGAGTTCAAGTAGTTCATCATAGCGTGCATTCGACCATCCAGTATTATTATGGCCGTCCCCTGTTCTCCACATATGGAGAAAGGTGTTCGCATCGACATAGTCCCCAATCCAACCGGCCCGGGCGAGAGAGAAATCTCGCTTTTCGATCGTCGACAGGAAGACCTTCCATTCCATGTTCAGGAGCTGAATTTCAGCGCCCAGGTGATTTTTCCACATGCCCTGTAATGCTTCCGCAACCTTTTTATGGCCTTCGGATGTATTATATTTGAGTTCAATCTTGGGAAGGGATTTTAGTCCTTTTTCATCAAGATAGTCCTGGATTAATGCTTTTGCTTTTTGGGGGTCAAAGCGAAATCTTGATTCTGGTGAGAAGCCCCCGGTTCCCGGTGGGGTAAAGCAACGGGCTGGCACTTGCCCACCTTTGGTTACCTTTTCAACAATGGCTTGGCGATCGGTTGCCAGGTTGAAGGCTAGCCTTACCCGCACATCATCAAAGGGTGGTTCTTCTAGATTAAAGCGGTAAAAGTAGGTTCCCAAGTATGGTTCGAAATGAATGACTTCGGGATGATTTTGTTTTAGGAAATCAATCCTGTCCGGAGAAACGGTTTGAGTGAGATGCAGGAAGCCCGAACGGAAGGCTCGTTCTTCGGTATCGGCACTTTCAATTGGATAAAAGCGAATGGCTTCCAGTGAGACAGTCTCAGCATCCCAGTAATTAGGATTCTTTTTGACCTCAATAACTGAGTTAACCTTATGCTCAGAAAGAATGAAAGGGCCATTCCCCACATAATTCCCGGGCCTAGTCCACGGTGTACCCTGTTTTTCAAAAGCATCGAATTTCTTGATGGTTGGGGGATGGGCAGGAAACCAACTGTAATGATTGAGAAGTTCGAGAAAATAAGGGGTTGGGTTTTCAAGGGTTAATTGAAGAGTATGATTATCAATCGCAACCGCTCCCACCTTTGCTTCTTCCCAGCTCAAACTTCCTATCAACGGCCGAATTGTCCCATCCGTTCCGTTTTCATCGAATATCTCGATGGATTGATAAGAGGAATAGTTTTTCCCTGCGTCAATGATTTGAACACCGGTGATTGATCCTGAAGCGTTGGTTTCAAGTCGTCCCAAAAAACCGGTTCCAGTGCCAATCAATGAAACTTCAGACCCATTAGAATATCCTCGGCCCGCATTCAAAATTTCAACACTGAGAACTCGGCTCCCTTCGTGATATTTCCGTGCATTTTTAAGCCCATGCAACATGCTTGCATATTG
>JBMYOA010000063.1:0-8964 GCA_049598825.1 Opitutales bacterium
CCAAAGGTTCCAAAGAAAGTAAAGATATCTACAACGGTTGGAGAATAGTAACCCCAACTTGAAGGTAAGAAATCTCTTGATAATGTAGTGTTGGCGATGACAAACCTTTCGAACCACATTCCGATGTTTACAAATATTGAGATAATCCAGACTAGAGGGGTATTTTCACGGATTTTCTTAAACCAAAAGAGTTGAGGACATATGACATTACAGGAAACCATGATCCAGTAAGACCACCAATAATTCCCAAAAGCACGATTGATGAAAGCGAAACCTTCATAGGGGTTAGCACCATACCATGCGATAAAGAACTCCATGGAGTATGCATAACCTACCATGCTGCCGGTGGCTAAAGTGATTTTACAGATATTATCTATATGCTTTTGGGTGATCAAATCATGCAACCCATAGATCGCGCGGACAGGAAGTAATAGAGTCAATACCATCCCAAAACCTGAAAAGATGGCCCCGGCCACAAAATACGGAGGAAAAATAGTCGTGTGCCAACCAGGCAGGTTAGCCACAGCGAAGTCAAACGAAACGATTGTATGGACTGAGAGTACAAGTGGCGTAGAAAGTCCCGCCAAAAGTAAGTAAGCCATCTCAAAATTTCTCCAGTGGTTGTTTGCATTTCTCCAACCCATGGAAAGAACCCCGTAAAAGTATTTGCGCCAAGTTTCTTTAGCCCGGTCACGGATCACGGCGAGATCTGGAATCATTCCCATGTACCAAAAGAGGATTGAGACCGTGGCATAAGTTGAGACGGCAAAAACATCCCACTCGAGAGGACTTCGGAATTGCGGCCAAATTGCGTTAGCGTTTGGAATGGGGAATAACCACCAGGCAAACCATACACGACCAACATGGAAAAGTGGGAAAATCCCCGCACAGAGAACCGCGAAAACGGTCATGGCTTCAGAGGCACGATTAATCGATGTCCTCCATTTTTGTTTGAGTAAGCAAAGAATCGCAGAAATCAAGGTGCCGGCGTGTCCGATACCAATCCAGAAAACGAAATTAACGATCGCCCAACCCCAGTTAACCGGGTTGTTGTTTCCCCATACGCCAACTCCAGTGGAGACAAGGTAAACTAAACCCATTCCGGTGAAACTTGCTATGCAAAGCGCTGTGATGAAGCACCACCACCACCAATTCGGTGTTTTGGACTCGACGATCCCACAAATCTTTTCGGTTACCCAATGGAAAGATCTGCGGTTTTCAACAAGGGGTGCATCTTTCCAAGGTGCGGGTTTAACCTTGGCTAAGATAGCCGGTTGTTCTGTTTTATCGCTTACCGTTGCCATGATTAGTGAGAATCCTTCTTTTTGGATTTACCATGGTCAGCAGGGTAAGCTTTGTCACTGTATTCACGGTAGGCGTGAGGTTTCTTGGTGTAATCCGGCATTTTGGGGTTTGGATTACGAACCTTGGCAAGAAATGTAGTGCGAGGACGCGTGTTAAGGTAACCCAAGACAGAATAGTCTCTAGGATTAGTCTTCAACTTACTCACTTCACTTTCAGGGTCACTTAAGTCCCCGAATGCAATCGCGTCAGACGGACAAACTTGCTGACAAGCAGTTTTGATAGTTCCGTCTGGAACTTTTAAATCTTTTACACTTAAATTTATATCTGCACCGTCTTTACCAGATTCAAGTTTTGCTTTTCTTTGCGCGTTTACTTTAACACGAATCTTGGACTCTTGTATTCTTTGAACACAATAGGTACATTTTTCCATGACACCTCTCATACGAACGGTGACATCAGGGTTTTTACCCATGTCGACTAAAGAGTCATTCTTCTCTCCAATCGGACCTTGGTAGAGCTCATTGGTGTCTCTTTTATTCCAATCAAAGAAATTGAATCTACGCACTTTGTAGGGGCAATTATTCGCACAATAACGGGTTCCCACGCAACGGTTGTAAGCCATTGCATTGAGTCCTTCCTCATCGTGCACCGTAGCATTAACTGGGCAAACAGATTCGCAGGGAGCTGTTTCACAATGCATGCAAGCAACTCCCTGGAAGGAAACTTGAACATCAGATGGTAACTCAGCCCCGTCTCTTTCTTCGGAACTAAAATAACGATCTAATCGCATCCAATGCATTTCTCGTCCACGAAGTACTTGGTCCTTACCGACAATTGGAATATTATTTTCGCTTTGGCAGGCAACAACACATGCACTGCATCCTGTGCACTGGTTTAAGTCGATGCTCATGCCCCATTGGTGCAGACCAAAAGTTTCAGAGTGCTCGTAGGTGTGGTCAGGATGCTCGTAGGCAGAGTTACCTCTAGGGGTGGTGGTAGCTTTTTCCGCTAAGCTGGCATCTTGATCCTTGCCCCACATCGGAGGAGAATGGGACTCAGAGCCCATTTTTTGTGCGAAATCTTCATGCTCAGCGTAATATTTTGCATTCGTTTCTCGGACGATTGCCCTACCCTCCATTGACCAATGTTCCTGAACATTTGCAAGGATGTGAAAGTCTCCGGTAGGCTTAATTGTGGCACCATTGCTTATGCGTTTCGAATCAGAATGAAGCAATGAACAGGTGTTGAAGCCAGTTCCAGATCCTACCCTGCCCACGCGTGATCTGCCCTGCCCAATCGTTGAGACGACGGTGTAGTCCGCAAGTCCAGGTTGAACATAAAGTGGTGCAGTGATTTGATGATGATCCCCTACATCTAATGTGACAATAGGTGCCTTTTGTTTTCCATCCTGAAAAACTGCTGCATCCGGAGCGATTTGCCCATTTTTATTAAGCATTGTAGCTTTTGGTAATAGGCCAAGGTCGGGGTGTTTCGACTCTAGTTGCTTTGCCAGTACAGGGCTGATTAAAATCGCATTATCCCAAGTGAGTTTGGTTATCGGATGAGGGCATTCCATCATCCAACCATTATTTGAAAATTGTCCGTCCCAGGTATGAAAATCGGGAACTAGTAACACTTCAAGGGAAGATGCAGAAATCTCAATTTGATCACCTTCAATCTTTAAAATTGCGGTATCCGCATTGGGAAGATCTTTCAAAGAAGCAGTCTTGGCAGGGGCAACACCATGCTTGAGGAAATTTTCAAAGTTTTCAGAAATGTCAGGGATCTCATCAAAATACGACTTTACAATATCATGAGAGTTCTTGATCTCGCCCAATACGCTAGATAGCAATTCTAGATCAGATAAGGTGTCAAAAATAGGAGCAAGCAGCGGTTGTGTCGGGGCGTAAGCATCTTGTGTCCATGTTTTACCTATATCCCAGCATTCAAGGAAATGGGATTGTCCTGTGTGGTAATCGCAAAGTTGAGATGTTTCATCAATCGATGCACCAAGTCGGTAGGTGGAGGAGGTGTTTTTAATCAAATCTGCCCAGTCGATGGAGGGGCAATGATAAACCGGGTTACCACCCAAGAAAATAAGAGTATCAATATCCTTGTTTTCAAGAGATTCACAGAGAGATGATAAATCACCAGCAGAATCTTCTACCTGAAGATAATCAAGGCAAGTGCCATGGTTACCGAGCACCTGATTAATTTTGTAGGTAAGGAGATGTACTGAGGCGGGAAGATGACTACCAGCAACGGCCAAGGAGTGCTTTGAGTTGATAAGCAGGTCGTTGGCACATTCGCTTGCCCATTCTTCATGGGACTCTAGACCTTCTGATAGACTATCAAGGTGAGCAAGAAGCTTATCATTTTTGTCGGCTGAAGATTGTAAAAGCTTGCTTAGGATAAGAGCAGAGAAGCCCTCGATTTGCGAGGAGGACAAGCGAAGACGGTGATCGGCCACGCCACCCGTTATCGTTAGGTCTGACTCGACAGAGTAAAGTCGATTCATCCCCTTGGAATCTTTGGGCGAGTGAACTTTTCTGCCTTGCATGAATTGCTTGGTATTAACAGCAGAATTTGGTTCTCTGTGACCGAGGAAATCGGAATCTAAAGAAAGTACTTTTTTAGAGTTGGAGAAATTGGGCGAAGTTCTTGTGGCTTTCTTTAAACCAAGTAATTTAGAAAGACCTTTTTCGGGACTGGTGAAATCAATCGCCTCGTAAGAATAAACTTTTGCTTTCTTAGCTTGTAATTTGGTAAGCAAAGATTCTCTGGCAGAAGATGAGCTGTGTTCAACAAGAATCGCAACTCGTTCCAAGTTTTCCAGTTGAGATAGATTTTCGGTGATTTTAGCAGAGGGAAGTTTTTTCCAGCGTGAAGATGTGTCACTTCCCTTCGATTCGGACTCATTTATAAAACAACCGCGGGCACGATCAGGATCATAAAGATCTAAAACACTGGCTTGCGTGTAGATGTCGGTACTTCCTCCGCCTGGAGCGTAACTTGGATTACCTTCAATCTTAGTTGGACGACCTTCATGGGACTCAACAATTAAAGGAATGAAGCCTGAAGAAGTGGGCCGGGCACTGGAATAAAAGGCAGGTACTCCCGGGATAAGTTCCTCTGGGCTTCTTCCGTGGGGTAAAATTGCGTGCTCAGGACGGCGGCATCCAGTCATGCCAAGTCCTGCTAGTCCGAAAGATGCGGCCATCACTTTAAGGAAACCCCTTCTTTGAACACCATCAATGAAGCTGGCACCTTCAGGGAATTCATTCTCTACCCAGCTTCGGAAACCAGGAGTGTCAGCAAGATCATCGAGGCTTTTCCAATAGCGCTTGCCTTGGATGTTTTCAGAATTTTCGGATAATTGAATCATCGATGGCAACCGGTGCAACTTAAAGGAGGGTTAACTCCCCAATTTTCTTTAATTTTCAAACCTGCGTGAATTTGAGCCAAGTCATGAGATTCACCCTTCTCATGCGGAGCATGCCACGCAAGATTGGTCACTTCTTCCATAGGACGAAGGGATTCTTCAGGTTTTCGATGACAATCCAAACAGAAGGACATGCTGAGAGGTTCTGAGTGATGAACCACCTTCATCTGATCAATTCGCCCGTGACACTCAACGCAACTTATACCCCTGTTCACATGAATGGCATGGTTGAAGTAAACATAATCAGGAGTTTTGTGTATTCTGACCCAAGGGACGGATGGACCTGCAGTAAGCAAACCATCTCCGTTTGTATCTTCTTCTTCGGAAAGTTGTCCGTCTTTGTTGGTGTCTTCTCCAAAATAGGACTTTCGTATAGGTTCAAGCAATGGAGAATCAGCTTTTACATTCTTATGGCAGGACATGCAGGTATTCGCACCAGGTATGTTCGCGTGAGAAGATTTGTCTGCACCGTGGTGGCAATATCGACAGTCGAGACCTAATTGGCCCGCATGAAACTCATGATTATACTCAACTGGTTGGGTTGGTTGGTAGCCAACTCGTGTGTATTTGGGAGTGGCGTAGTAAGTTATACCTGCTGTAACTGCACCGCCTATCAAACCTAAGGAAATAATAACCTTAATTGGGATGGTATTTGTCCACCGAGGAAAAATATTACGCATGCTGATGAAAAGAAAGTAGCGAAGAAAGCTTTATTACAGAATGTAGGCGTTGAAGTTGTGAGGAAAAGAACACTGAATTTTTATAGAAGCGAGGATATTTACCGACAATATTAAAATTTCTAAAGGTTTACTATTAATAAAACTTAATGCTAGGTATTAGAAGGATTTCGATTTAATTAATTTGTTGGCGTAGGATTTTTAATATTTAATGCTAATTTTTTTATGAAAACAAGTTCCGTTAGATCAGATATTGTCGTTGTTGGAGGAGGGTTGGCTGGGATCTGTGCTTCCATTACTGCGGCAAGGGAAGGTCACACGGTAAGTCTTGTTGAAAAAAATTATTTTTTGGGTGGTAGAGCAGGCGCGTCTCACCGTTTTCCTCTAAATGGCAACTCTGGTAGATCTTGGGTTTATTCTCGTTATTCTGGGATATTGGATGAGTTATGGCATCAACTGTTTAAGTTTAACGCGGAGGGGACTTACATCGGTCAATCTAGGGTTCTGCAAGATTGGATCGATAAGGAGAAAAGGATTCGGTTTTTTCGAGAAAATGAACTTGAATCCGTTTCCTTGGATAAAGGTCGGATCATCGTTGCTTTTGCTAAAGATCATAATTTACAACAGTCCATTGCTTTGCATGGGAAATATTACATTGATTGCACTGGGACCGGTAGAATTAGTGAGTTATGCGGTATTTCCGGGGAGAAGGGAGTCGATGAAAATGAAGAATTACCATCCCAAAGAAAAGATCGACCCTCCCAGGGAAGTCAAAGTTGCGGTTGTTTTATTCGAATTGAGAAGGGCGACGATCCATACCCCTTTGCTTGCCCGAATTGGGTAAAAATTAATTGGGAGGATAATGATTTTTCTGCCCAAATTAATTTGATGAAGTCTCTTGAGTCTAATCTTTTGGGAGAACACTTAGTGGAATGGAATGGCGTCTCGAATGAAAAAGAATTGGATCCTGAGATGATTGCTTTGGCTGCATGGGATTACCTTAAGAATCGCTCTGCGATTTCAGATGTTATGCAAAACCTTAAATTGGTACATATTTCTGAAAATAACATACCCAGTCTCTCATTTCGTGCGAATGGAGAAGCCATGTTGGATTTGAATGACTTAATTGAAAGCAAGGAATGGGATGACTCGGTCGCCTTAGGGACAGGTTCGATTCCAAGCAGTTTCTCTTTACTTTCTACAAATCGCGATGAGTTGCCCCTTTCAAAACCTTTTGAAATCCCTCTGCGGGCAATGATTTCCAAGGAGTGTAAAAACTTACTCCTAGCAGGTTCCAGTTCGTCAGCATCCGAATTAACATCGCGGGTTTTAGGGCATCCATCCTGTTCATCACAAATGGGTGCTTCACTTGGAATGATTGCTTCCTTATGTCTTCAAAAGAAAAGACTTCCTAAAACCTTAGCGGACAAGGGGTATATTGACGAAGTAAATAGGCTTTTTTATAGGCGTAATCATGCCGCCAAATTGGTGGGTTTTGAGGATTACGATAACCTATCTCTGAAGGCAAAAACCAATGCATCCTCCACACTTGATGATTGGAGTGATATTGGAGAAGAAATCGATCAGGTTATTTCAACGACTCGTTGTCAATTTCAGTTTCCTGTAACCTCAGATTTGATCGAGAATCTTTCGGTAAATCTTCAAGCCAAAGATCAACAAGTTTTTGCGGTTAAATTATTCGAGGGAAGTGGATATAATAAATCAAACCCGGGAGTTTGTCTTTATTCGCAAACAATTATTTGTGAAGGAGATTCTGACAAGTTGGAAATTGATTGTGATATTAAAGTGGAGCAAAGTTGTTGGCATTTTCTTGAGTTGGAGTCAGTTCAAGAATTTTCAGTTCCATTGTATCGAGAAGGTATTGTTGGAATTATTTTTCATAATAAAAGACCCAAAGAAAAAGGGGTAATCCGAAAATTTTTATCGGATTTTGATCCCATCCTAACCTGTTCCCCCCTACCCTCTGCATCTCCGGGAATTCAAGTCACACCCGTACAACATCCTTACCGATCTTCGAACACAGCAAGTGATTCTTTTCGACCCAACCATCTCCCCGGTTTGTGGATTTCCAAACCCACTGATTTTAAATATCCGGAGTTCCTCGAATTTGAGTGGGATGAAATTCAAACAATTAGCACGATCGAAATTAATTTTGATCCCGTGTATGATTTTATTTATCCGGATAAACCCTCATCTTTTAGGCATCAGAATTTCTCATCCCTAGTCAAAGACTATCGCATCTACGCTTCGGGTGATGATGCGAAATCGACCTTGATCGCAGATGTTCAAAATAACCAACTAGCATTTCGTACTCACTCCTTTGAACCCTTTAAAGCCAAAAGCATTGAGGTGGAAATTATTTCCACTCATGGTTTGACTCGTGCCCAGATATATCAAGTAAGGGTTTATGCTTAGCTGTATATTAATATTCACCTTGCATACTCTTTGATAGGTATTCATATTTTTTATAATTATGAGAGTTCTTGCCGTCCTTTTCCGATTGTTCAGCTTATTGGGGGTACTTGCCTTCAGTGGTATGTTATGGCTCAAGTTTGATACACTGAACAAACAATCTTTCTCTTACCTTGACGAGATCATCGATGATTCCTATTCGATCTTGCAGTCTGAGCAGGAGGCTAAGTGGAAAGATCTAGGAGAGAAAAAAAGTATTTTTAACGATATTTTTGACTCCAATGAACAAGTAGAAGACGGTGAGGAAAATAAACTCGCTGGTGCTCTTGAAAATTTAAAAGTGAGCGAAGATTCTCTCTTGCGAAATGCAGATTACAGGGATCGCCTTGATCGTTTAACCAAGGAATTTGGGCCGGGCACAATGTATTGGGATTCAGAAACAGGTACTTGGCAAATCAACAAAGATGCCAAGTTAGAGTCCCCTGCCGGTTTTAAAGATCCATTTGAGGATGAAACTCAATTTCCTCTTGCTGATAAGACTCTTGAAGACGGAACCGTGCTTAAAGGAGTACCTCATCACCAAAGACTCCGAACAGTCATTGGTATGTTTTACAAAGACAGGCACGATCGTTATACAGAGGTATCTAAATTACGATCTATGCTCGTTGAAAGGGACCAAGAATTACGGCAATACCAAAATATGTGGGCGAGAGAGAAAAAACTGAAGGAAGATACCTTGGATGAGTTGGCAGATACGCAAATAAAACTGAAAGGTGTGGAGGAAGATCTTGTTATTGAAAAAGATGAGAGAGAGAAAGAAAAGCAAGCTTCTGAACAGCAAATCATGGTTTTAAATAATCAAGTCGTTGATTTAGAAAACCAAAAGCAGGAGGATGCTAAAAATCATCTCGCTGAAGTGGACGCTATACAAGAGGAGCACAAACAGCAACTTTCCAAAAAACAGGAAGAAATAAGGCTTGCCGATGCTGCCGGCTACAAGCGCGGAATAGATGAAATGCTTGCTAAGCAACAAGGTGGAGAAGTTGCCGATAATGCGATTTCTGAAGAAGTGAACCCTTTTATGGTCCAAAAGAAGGATAGTGGCCC
>JBMYOA010000064.1:0-8938 GCA_049598825.1 Opitutales bacterium
GCCCCGCGTTCGGGTAATGGCGTAAAGCCCTAAGCATCAACAACTTAGGGCAAACTGCCTACGCGCTTTTTGCGTAACTCGTTGGTATACAACAACTTACAACAAACCTAAAACTTTTCTTAAAATAAAACAACTTTTTTTTGCGTGTTTGCATAAGTGTTTGATTGATAGTGTTTTATGCAAGCGAAATAATCGCAAATAAATTTGACTTTTGCTAACTTTGTGTTTAGATTGTTTATATAAGATTAAGATACGACTTTAACAATTAACCAAATTAAAATTATGACATACTCACAAATTAAATCCGAAATTGAAAGCCTTGAAAAAGATCTCGTAAGATACAGATACGACCACGACTTGCACGACTTTGTTCCTGCCGAAGGTCACATTCGCAAAATGATTCTCGCAAACATTGCCGATCTTAAATCGAGATTGCCAAGAGCAAACTATAACTATCAAGTTTCACGCTACGGATGGCGTTCAGTTGAACGCAATGCGTAAAAATAAATCTTGACCTTTTAACCTTTAATCAATAGACTCTGTAATTATGACAAAAGAACTAGAAAAATTCATGACAGAAGAACTCGGCATCATCGATCGCCTCGGAACTGATCCTCTAGAAGGATTGGATCTTTTTGAAGATGTTGGCGGTAACATTTGGAATCTCGACCAAATCATTGTTGCCTTTAACGATAGCAAAAAATAATTCACTTTTTTCTTGCGTAAAATTAAGTTCGGTAGTAGTTTAGTAGTATGGAAACAAGATTGCAAAAGATAACAAAGATAATGAGCCAAGCTCGCCAACAACAACGCCAAGTGTGGATACTCGACGCACTCATTGCCATTTGGGATGCCGAAGCACTCAAAAAATAACTTTAACCCTTAACCCTTAATAAAATGTTCTTAATAAATCCAATTGTTAAAAAAATAAATGTTGTCAAACGAGCAACTTTTTGTAGCGTAAAGATTTGGGATCGCCCCAATCAAAAGAATCCTCGCGTAAGAATCGCGAGTATCGACAAGCGTACAGGTAAAGCTCCTTACCTTACAACCATCTTGCGAGAAGAGCAAGACATTCGAGATTGCATCAACTTTAGTGATGTAATCACAACTTACGAAGAGGTCAAGTATGATTAATGTTCACCGAAACCCAAACTTTGCCAATTGGTACAACATTGTACTAAACGGCAAAATAATTGACAACGCCCGCAACTATGCCAAGGCAATGGAATTGGCAAAGAAAATAAGCGTAAAACGCAAGATTCCAATACTTTCTTCTAAATAGCTGAACATCAACGACTTAGGGCAAACGGCCCAGGCGCAAATCGCGCAACTTGTTGAACACCAACAACTTACAACAAAAACAAAAAAAACTTAAAATAATTGCAAAAAAAATTTGACAAAGTTAGTTTGCTGTGATAGGTTGTTTATATGATTAAGATTAAAGATGTAGTAGTAGATTATCAACGCAGAATCCTCCAAGTCGAGGGTTTTCACAAAGATGGAGCTGAAACTTTTGTTTTGGCAAGAATTTATCGCTCGCAAGATCGTGTTGCCGTTCCACTTTCTTCTGTAAAAAAACATCCATTCTTTGCATAAAAAGTTTGACAGAATAAGAAAATTAACCATAATTACCAATATGACAGAATCACAAAGATTAGAAATCATTCGCCAAATGGCGAGCAACAACAACGCCACACAGCTTTCGCCTGTGCTTAAATCATTCGTTGACGACTTGCGAGCAGACATTCTCGCAGAAGAACTGATTGTTGAGCATGGTTTGCTTGGCACAACCGAAAGAGATGTTGAGGATGAAGTCTCAAACCTCGCAAGTCAAGATGATCGTGCAGACGAAGACGATGACTATGACAATGACGAAAATCTTCACGACATGGAAGCAGTTAGTCCAACCATGCGAGCAATCTTTGAACAAGATTAAGCTTTACTTTTTAACCCAAAACTGCTACAATAACATCATGCAATTAAGAAATAAAATACAAGTTCTCGCAGAAAATCTGCGTAAAACAACACGCCAAAAGTTTGTAGCCATACGCAAAGGCGATCACGAACAAGCAAAAAATCTGCAAGGAGTTCAATTAGAGCTTGACTTGCAACTTCATCTGCTTGAATCAAAGTTGAAAAAAGTTGACTCATCTTCTCTTGTTGCGTAATGGATGTGTCAACAATCTTAATCATTAGTTCAATAGTTGGCATCATCCGCATGATTCACGATCACTACGGAAGCGGAGCTTGGTGATAGAATAAGTCAATCTTTTGGGGTTTGGGTCGCGAATCATCGACCCGCCCCATCTGATTGATTATCAACGACTTACAGAAAATCGCCCAGGAGACTTTTGCGTAACTCGTTGCAGTTCAATGTTTTATAAAAAATAAAAAAAAGTTTGACAACCCTCTTGCGATGTAGTAGGTTGAGGTATGACTAAATCAGAAATGCAAAAAGAAATCATGGAACTTCACAAAGCACTCAAGGAGTGCATTCTAACTGATTCGCAGAGGGTTGCGATTCGCAACGAAATCGGAGAGCTGGAAGACCAGATCTCTCTTCTTGAATTTCAAGACCAACCCGACATTGACTGGGGCTACCACGACCAATACGACTTTTGATACAAGTCGTTGTCGTTCAATCACTTAGGACAAACCACCTAGGCGACTTTTGCGTAACTCGTTGATGTTCAGTATCTTACATAACTTTTTGCGGCTTACCCGCTTTGGTGCATTTGTACATTTAGTTTAAATACATATCGGCGGTTCTATTTCTATTTGCTATTTTTGTATTTGCTATTTACTATTTAAGTATTTAGTCTTGGTAACTAGCAACTCGTTTTTCGTTGAAGTCGTGTCGCATATCTACAAGCAATTTTTCGTGCAATACGCCATCAAGATGAAATTGTCGCATGAGAGAAGTGATTTGATGCGGAGCTTGGTAAGCAAGTACATCGTCCGAGACAGAGATAGGAACAAAGTCGCCCTTTGGATTAAATACCGCAACTTCGTAAGTGTTCGGATGGTCGCCATAGAAAAAGTCACCGCCATCGGTGTTGCCCACAACGCTGAAAGCGTAGCCGTTGTCAAGAGTCAAACTTGCTTGAACGCCCAAATCTTTGGCGTGTGCGTGAGGAGTGAATGTTAAGTCATCAAATGTCTTCATGGTAGATGTAGATTGGTTCATTGTTGTAATTAAGATGATTATGACGAACAAATGTCTTGCTGTCAATGTTTTTTTTCATGGTTGCTTCGCCAATAAAGAAGTCGGTTTTGTGTGTCTTGTCTTCTGAGCGAACGGCAATCACGCATCCATCGTTGCTTTTGGTTATGAGATACTTTTTGCTAGTTGCGGTAATGGTTTGCATTTGTTTTGTTTTCGTAGAGATTTTCGTAAGCGTGTGCCTTGTGTGCGATTGCTTTTAATGCACCGCCAACTACATTCAATAGTGAAAACGCATCCGAGTCAAGCAAATTGTTTTGCTCCATTGGTTCAATGAGCTTGTCGTGAATAAATGCCATTGCCAATTCGTTTGCTTCGAGAGCATCCAAGTCTTGGACTTGTAGATGATGTGGATCGTTAAGACGCATGAGCGAGTACCTCCTTGTGTTTGAGTTTTCGGTGAATCACTTTTGTCTTGAGCTTGTGTGGTCGAGACTTGGTGAAGAGAATCTTTTTTCTTATCTTAATCATGGTTTAATTATGGCAGAGTGAGCGTGAAAGTCAAACTAAATCGCTAGTAAAAAGAACTTCTTTGTGAAACAATAAATCCATATACTTTTCTTTGATTCTAAAAGCGGTTCCCTTGTCTTTTACAGATGAGTAATTGTTTTCTGTCCGAATGCGTAAATCAATACTGATTAAATCATTTTCCAAAAACTCACGAAATTTTCTAATGTCTACATTTCTGTAAATGTAACCTTCGTTAAAGTGAAAGTGTTCTGATGAACCCGAACCATAAGAATCTGCAAAAATCTTGACGCAACTCGGAAACTTGTTGTTAAACTTTTCTTGCAACTCATTCCATTGCCACTTGATGATCTCTACATCTTCGTTTTTGAGTATCAAGTAATCTGAAGTGGTAATATAATAAAAACCTTGCTTGTTTGGAGTTTTACTGACGCTGTTATATGCAGAAAGCTCGACTCCACTATGATGATCAATTCCGTATTGAACCAAGAAATCCATCTTAGACATTTGCCATTGTGCTTTCGTAGCAAATGTAAATAATGTTTGTGTGCAATTAGATTTTTTTCTCTTTGCCTTAACTTCTGATCTGAAATCGATCAAATCGGGAGCAGAAAAAGAATTTTCCTCAATCCCCAACTCTGTTTCTAAAGTATAACCGATGCCTGTGTCGCCCGAGCGAAGTGTTGGAATATAACCTTTCTCGGCAATAGTTATAAATTTTGATATAAGTTCATCTTTTGCTTCTTCATATTCTGAGTCGGTGAGCAATTCTTGTTTTTCTAGCAATTTCATAGTTTTTTCGCTTTAAGGTTTTATCTTGTTTGATTTATAAAAACAAGTATGACAGGAAAACCTGGAGAGTCAACCTCTTTTTTAGTAAAATTAAAGAAAGTTATAAGTCTCGCCGTATCAACGACTTGCGCGAAATCGCCCAGGGCAGCTTTGCGTAACTGCCTGGAACTCAACGGGTTAGTAGCCTAACCAATCGAGAACTGCTTGAGCCGAATACTCGACAAGGTCGCCAACCTCATCAAAAAATTCTTGCTTTCCCTGTTCGTCAATGCCATGATCGTCAAGTTCTTGCATTGCTCGTGCATAACTAATAGTCATTCCTTCTGCTGATTCGTAATAGTCCATTATGCAATACTACCTTCTTGAACAAATCCTGTCAAATCTTTTTTTGCCATTCCCTTTTCGATGAGTCCAACAACCACACCTTTCTTGTCAAGAAAACGCAAATCATTTTCGTCACCATTCACAACCTCGTAACCATTCCAAGTTGCGGGCAACTCGTTGCGAAATACAACTGCAACATTACCACCCATTTGTAAAACCATTTCACACAACTTGTCGTTGGTTTCGGAACGGCTGAAAGTCAAGTGATAGTTAGAGGGAAACTTTTCTTCGCCCTTGATGAACGGCTTGTCGAGAAAAGAACACATTCTTTTAAATGACTTTGTATAATCGTAGAATTGGATTGACGGAAACTTGTCAAAGATTGTTTGAGGTTGCTCTTCATTAAAGAAAACAGATTCCCAAGCAATGTCACTTGTGAGATTAAGACGAAAGACTGACTTCATGCCCTTCTTTGTGGATGTCTTAATTGAATTGGAAATTTCTTTCGATAACTTGTGAAGGAATTCGATTTGCTTGTCGAAGAATAACTTTGTCTTGGCGATGCGTGACTGTTGAATGCTATTCATTTGACCACGACCCGCTGTGTTTAGGCAACTTGCCGTGCAACCTTTGCTACGCCATTGGCAAACTTCGTTGCCTGAAAGATTAGCAGGAGCAAAATGAATGCCTTTAGTTACATAGCCAAGCTCCTCGCCTTTGACTATCTTTGCGTTACCTTGAGTGAGAATAGTTGTCTTAATCATACATACAATTATGGCAGATTAACTCGCCAAGTCAACCCCTAAAATGCAGAAAAGTGAAAAAAGTTTTGTTGTGTATCTTGTTGCGACTCAACGACTTGCGCCAAATCGCCTAGGCCTGTTTTCCCTAACTGCCTGGCCCTCAACAACTTACAACATATGTTTTGCGGACACAAAAAAGCCCCCCATTTGGGGGGCTAGTTGGTAACCCTAAACCAACTCAATCAACTAACCGACCTTTTGAAAGTTTTGTCGGCACAAGTTGCACGAAGGATGTGTCTGCGAGACACCCTGCGATTTCCTCCGTTCATGTCCGAAAACATAACATGGCGAGAGGTAACGCCATTGATTTTAGCGGAGAACGCTTTGCGTTGCTCACCTTTTTTAACGAGAAGGGAAACAAAACGACCCTTGAGACTATCTACTACATTTTGGAGTTTTGGTTGCTTTTTCATAATAATTTTGTTTTTAGGTTTATGTTATGGTTTGTTGTGATTAAGAAACTACTTGAGCTTGAGAAGTCAAACCGACTTCCGAGTCGAGAACGCCATGCAGAGCAAGTGAACGATTTGGCAATGCGGTGATTCCACCCTTGAGAATGTGAGTGAATGCGTTGTAAAGCGAGTGCATGGTGCGAGGTGAAAAGTCATCATGCTCAGGCTTGTGCCATTGCTCGACAACATCCGCAATCTTGGTTTTGCCGATTGCACCATTGCGGAACGCACGAATAACAAGGTCATTGGCTTGCGAGTCGTTGAGTTCGTACTGCTTGTACGCTTGGATGCGTTGCTCATCGCTTGCCCATGTCTCAGTCATTTTGCCGAGAGTGCGAGCAATAACTTGAGAAAGGTCACGCAAAATGTGAGTGGTATGCCGTCTTGCAAGCACAACTTCATTGGTGAAGATAAGGTTTGAGCAGACGAATGGAGCGTTGCCCATGCACAATCCCGCAGGAAAACATTTGTCGTGCGAGTTGCGAAGACCAACAATCGTGCCACGCTCGTCATTGTCAACACCTGTGTTCTTGACATGAAACAAGCCAAAGTAGCGTTGACCATAGCGGTGAAGTGAGTGGTAAGTGTCAACAATTTCCCAACCATTGTCTTGCATTTGGTTTTGCACACGATCCACAAGGAACGCATGACTGATTGGTTGCCAAGACTCAGTAGCTTCGGGAGTCTTTACATTCTTAACATCCTCGAAGGAAGATTCTTTGGTTGCACATACTTTAAGGTTGATTCTGTTTGTCATAATTTTTTTTAGGTTAATTGTTTCTTTGATGGTATAATTATCTCAAATTTTTTGTTTTCTGTCAAGCTTTTTTCTTTGCGATTAAGTTTTTTTTTGTTCGACTAAATTTTTTCTTGTTTGATTATCCTTTGCTTTATGTTTACTAGTATGACAGAAAATGTATGCAAGTCAACACTTTTTTTTGTGAAAATGAAAGATTGTTGTAAGTTGTTGATATTCAACGAGTTGCGCAACTCGGGCCTAGGCGGTTTTTCGTAAGTCGTTGAAAATGAAGGGGTAGCGAGCCTCTAACTCAAAAAAAGACCCGCCACCCCAAACAAGATCAAGCTCGTTTCTCTAACTCGTAGAGTTGTTGAAGCAACAACCCATGAGCCAACTTGCGAGCGAAATAATTTCCGCCCTTCATGCCACGCATTTCAGCGTGTGCGAGATCGAATCCAATTGAACGCAATTTTGCGTTCAGTTTAGCAATACTAGTCCGTGTCATAATTAACCTTTCGTTGGTTGTGAGTAGTGTGCATAAGCCTCGTTGGCTTGTGCTTGAGAGTCGAATGAAACGCAGAGCAATTCTGCGTCATTAAAATAAGGATGATGATCGTTTGACGATTCCTCGAAATACAGATCCCATGTGTCTGCATCCGCATCGTAACTTGGTTTGTCAAATGGTTCGCCAACGCAAACCGCATCAATGTATTCTTTTCTTGTCATGTTATTGTCCCCACATTTGGTTGTACATTTCTGTGTCAGTTTGTGACTCAAGCAATTCGTAAGTCTCATGCTCTTTACCGAGCCGAATGCTTACATCTTCGCTTGTCACAATGATTCGTCCTCCTCCACACGATTCTAGTCGTGCCTTGAGGTTGTTTAGTATGTCTTGTAGTTCTTGCATAATCAATACCAACAAGAATAGTAGATTCTGTGCTTGTTGTCAAGTGCTTTTCTTGCACTCTCAATGAACATCAAGTCGTTCTTTTTGTACCAATACTCATTCTCGGGAAATGGTTCGTCATTCTCATCGTTCCAAAAGTACGAGTCGCTTCCCCAAAAGAATCCACTTGCTTCGGGCAACTCAAAATTCTCGATTGCGTACTCCAAGTTGTCAATGTCTTGCTTTGTCAACTGCAATTCGACACAATTAAAGTCGCCCATTTCATCTCCTTCTGTTTGTGCGTTTGGGCAACCTTTGTCGTACCAAAGTTGTTGCATCCAACCTTGTAGTCGGTTGTGCTTTCGCCACTCCATCAGTTGTACATCGTCATCCGAGTTGCGTTTGCGTGGTGGTCGTGAGTATGCGTATTGATCTAATCCCATGATTTTTTCCTTTCGTTTAGAGTTGTGCTGATTGCATTGATCCTTCGATCATAGCCTCTTGTTCAAGACTTTGCAAGTCCATAATGATGTCTGCAAGTGCTTCTTCGGCTGACTGAATGGTGAAGCCCTTAACTCCAACTTGCTTGCCCCTCTCAAGATTCATTCTGTCAAATGGATCTGCATAGCGAAGATTTCCTGCTACGATTTCTGCGATTTCTTGTCTAATTTGTGCTTGATTCATAATACTGCTAATACTTGTTTGGGTTCTAGTCTGACGGCAATAGCATAGTCTACCATTTGTTCCGTGTCGGTGTCAACAAAATTCTTATACTTGTATGGATTGTATGTAACAGGACGAGCAGTTGGATGTGAGTCGATCCACTCGCCCATCTGCCAATTCTCAAGATAACCATGAACACCTGCGTGAACATTCTTGCGTTTCTCTTTGAGAACTCGTTCGCGTCCCGCTTGACTAACCTTGAATGTGCAACTATGCATCGCAAGATTCTTTGCGTGAAGTTTTACCAATCCATCTTGACGAACACTCCAACAATCTTTGTGAAGATTCTTGTAGACAAATACAGGTCGATTGTAGTTTATCTTGTAGCGAGGTTCGTTCTTAATCATGAGTTTAGTATGACAGGTTTTGTTGCGTTGTCAACCCCTTTTTTAATTTTTTTTAGAGATTGTTGTATCTTGTTAATTGACAACGACTTGGGTAAAACAACCTACGCGATTTTCGCGCAACTTGTTGATATTCAACACTTTATAACATTTTACTTTTTATGTTGATTTTTTAATTTTT
>JBMYOA010000065.1:0-8855 GCA_049598825.1 Opitutales bacterium
TTCTAATGAAAAAAGCTTCAAATCCAGATGTTTGTGCCTGAGTGATAACAAAAAAAGCAATGCCGAGAACAATGCCAAATAGGCTCATTGTCATCGCTCTTTTTCGCCCTAGCACATATTTCCATGCTAATTCCAGGTTTAGAAACTTCACCTTAACGCAAGAATTATTCTATAAGAATATAAGTAACCTGTTCCCCATCATAAAAGAGATGAGGGGTTTCAGAGATCACAAGGTCATTGGCCTTTAATCCTTTTTTGATTTCAACATATTCCAAGTTCCTGGCTCCTGTCTCAACCTTTACTTGCAGAGCTTTCCCGTCACGCACCGCAAAAACAGAATTTCCAAGTAATGCCTTTCTTGGAATAATTAAGGTATCTTGAATTTCTTGTTTAATTATTTCAGCCCTACCTGAGGAGCCAACAGGTAAAGTGTTGTTTGAATCTAATTCCACAAATAATTTTCGGTGTCCATTCGCTGAATTCACATTTGCTGATAGTGTGCTGACTACACCTTCCAAAATTTCATTCCCAAATGAAAAGATGGTTACACCTACTTTTTGACCTTCTTTTATACCGGCAAAATCCTCTTCGTTTAAAGTTACTTCAATTATTCTACCATTTGACTGAACTTCTCCCATGACTTGTCCACTAAATATTGTGTCACCTTTTTTGACCGAGGACGATATGAGCATTCCATTGATCGGACTTACAATTTTTCTCTTTTTTAATTCTTCCTGAATCCTATCAATCTCCAAAGTAAATGCTCTAGAGGTTTCGTCATTATTTATAGTTTCAAAATCGTACTGTCTTCTCAATCTTTCAACCAGGTTTTTCTTAGATTCGAATTCAAACTCAGACACATCCTTACCGTTTTCTTCAAAAAGTGTTTGGAGGGCATGCAGGTTTTGTTCCTCTAATTTAAGTTGTAGCTCAATCGAAGAACCTGTTTTTAATCTTTTTTGATGCGATGACTGAGAGAGTAATGTCCTTTCCAAACTCCGATCAAGGTCAGTTGTGTCCATCAAGTAAAGTGTTTGATTCACATCTACTTTAATAGGTTTACCGAACGGAATTAAGGCTGCGTATTTGACCTTTGATTGAGTTTCCGAGCGAAGTTGGAAACTGAGAGTAGGTAAAACCTTTAAATTACCGCTGACGGAGTCGCGAATACTTCCCTTTTCAACCGAACTGACAACAGCATCTCTTTTAAATTGCTCTCGAGTAAATTGAAAGACCACAGCAACTAAGACAATCCCTGCCAGTATCATGGAGATTTTGGAAGGAATTTTTCTTTCTTTTGACTTACTCATTGTTTTGTTGGATTGCCTTAAAATAAAGGTCTTGAGTCTTTAGATACTGACAGACTGCTTCCAATTGATTGATTTTCGCATTATCCAATGCAATTTTAGATTCTAGATGTCTGTTAGAACTAATTCGATTTGCTTCGAATTCTATCCTGCTTGTTTCAAAACGACTTTTGGTTACTTCTAAAAGCTTGTTGCTTATTTCTATCCGGTCGGCCGCAGATGATAGGTTCTGCCTAAGGTTTTCAATGTAAAGTCGAAAACTCTTCAATTCTCTATCAAGTGCATATTCAAGACTTCGTTTACGAGCGAGGGCAGCACTTTTTTGACCTTTGCTTTTAGATGAGTCCCAGATGGCCCAGTTAGCTTCAAGTCCGACGATAACATTATTTCTAAGTAAACTCTCTTCGCTGTTAGCGAGAGCTACTTGGTCCTGATAAAATCCGCCAACTAAATTAAATTTTGGTTTTAATTGACTATTAGCGATCGTGAACTGGTTTTTCTCTATATCAATTTCTTTTTCTATTCTCTTGATCGTTCTTGATGAAATTCCCCCAATTAGAGTTGGCGTTTTTTCTTTTAACATCTTGTTAGAAAGGAAATTTTGTAACGAAGTATTTTGATCTTCAAAAGTTAAATTACCTTCCCAGCCCGTAATGGCCTTAAATCGGCTAATTGAATTATCGAGAGATTGCTTTAAGTCTACTAAGAGTAATTCGTTTTGCAGAAGAGAGGCATTTGATTCACTTACATCGAGAGTTGAACTTAAACCAAGCTTTTTCTGCTTCACCTCTCGCTTGAGGGAATCTTGTTGAATAAGCAGTGATTCCTTTTTAATTTCAGCTTTTTTCCGCAGAAGTATTAAATCCAAATACGAATGTCGAGATTGAGATTTAATATCAGAAATCGCCTCGTTATAAGTTAGCTTAGAGATTGCAGTATTTTGTTCAGCAATTTTGCTTTGAGCATCAAGTGCCCCCCAATGAAATAAGGGTTTCCTCGCATAGATTGAACCAAATGAACGATAACGGTGATAAAAGGATTGATCAGGTCTATCCTCATGAATCGATTGTGTGGTGAGGTTTATGGAAAGGGAAGGTCCTTTTACTGAATCAGCGGTCATTTGATGACCAAGTCGCTCTTTGACCAAATAACTTTTTTCTAAAAGAATCGGAGAATTCTCCTCCACATTTTCTAACACTTTATTGAGTTCAGGGAAATGATCTTCCACATTTCCCCGTGTATCTACCAGTAAAAAAAAGAAGAGAGTTTGCAGGAACCCTGAAAATAATCTGTAAGTTTTAAGCCGCACGACTGAAGCAGATTAAAACTTAATTAGAAATATGTCTCAATCAGAAAGGGTGGAGCCTATTTGGCAAATGATTCTGGATACATGGAAATGATTTGATCTCCAGTCCATTGATCTTGTTGCTCAGTGGAGTCAGCACGGATTGAAGCAACCTCATCTTCAAAAATTTCTTCGGCATTATTACCCCAAGCTTGTCGGACATAAGTTACCACATTGGCAATTTCTCTGTCATTGATAGGAACTGCGGCCATATTCACTGCGGCAGATGTTCCATAAGTCTCTCCCTTTACCACAATTTCACCTTTAAGACCTTTAATGATAATATTGGTAATAATTCCCGGGTCTGAAGTAACCCACTCAGAACCAGCCAGTGGTGGATATTGCCCTGCTATTCCTAATCCATTTGCCTGGTGACAAGAAGCACATCTTGCCGCAAAGATCTTTTCTCCAGAGCCAACTTTTCTTTCCAGTCGCAATGCTTCTTTTTCCTCTGGTGTTAGTTCAACAACTTCTTTAGGCGGATGAAGCTGAAAATCGTTGGTTGTATGAGCAAGTTGAATCGAGCATACAAAAATTAGACAGCCAAAAACGAAAACAAAAATAAGGGGGGCTTGTAAGAAGCCTTTCGTGGGCTCGTGCTTGATTTCATTTAAACGAACATGTTCATCAACTAGCTTGTCATCTTTCATCCCTGATGAACGGATTTCTTCGCTGCTCATTTTTTCAATGCTCATAGATTTAAATTAGTCGGAAGAATTTTCTTTTTGCAATTCAGCGGCAGTCCACATTTGCATTGCAGCACGATCCTTAACAGTGAGACGAACAGTTGCAACTTCTTCAGGAGAAACAGCTGAAGCCGAGTTACCCCACTCGTTGCGAATGTATGTCAGAACATCTGCAATTTGTTGATCGGTTAATGATCCCGGGGGGATGCCAGGAGGAGCCATAACATTGTTGTACTTGACTCCATTTACTTCAATCTCACCCATGAGACCGTGAATTGAAATCTTAATTAATCGTTCTTTTTCACCGAGAACCCAATCAGAGCCTGCTAATGGAGGAAATTGCCCTGAAATGCCCTGACCGTTAGGTTGGTGACAAGTAAAACATAATCCTCCCCCGGGTGCTGCCTTCATGTAAATCTCTTTACCAGATTCTATCTGGGTAGCAAGCCAAGTTGGAAGACTCTTTGAAGTATCGTTAGTATCTGCAGATGCAACGGTTACATCCAAATCTTTTAGGTCTTCGTCATCTGTTTCACTAAATGCGATTTCAGGAAGTTCATAATCTTGCTTCAAAGATTCGAGGTATGCTACTATCCGGTTTGCCCTGAAAGAAGGTTTAATGTAAACGGTCTTATCATCTGATTTCGATTCGATATATCCTTCAGATGGTTCTTCACTAACATCGTAAAGGAAAGGACTTGGCTGACAGATTGAGCCATCAACTAGGGTTTGGGGCATAAATAAGTGCTGATGAAGCCATTCCGTGGAATATTCACGCAACCCTATATTAGCTAAATCAGGACCTACGCGGTTGTGTCCCAGCAATACTTCATTTTGCAGAATGTAATCACGAGGCACAGAGGGTCTTTTGCCCCACCCTCTTTCAACATCAAAACCTGATTCTTCCGAGCGTACTTGTTGCGTATGACAAGTTACGCAACCAAGTGAAAGATAGTCCTTTGCACCCTGCTGGGCGATGCCCGGCATCGATTTTGGGTATAGTTCAGCATCAATAGGAATTGATCCATCTTCCTCTAAAGATTCTGCAGTAGGTTCTAAATCCCCATATTGATTTTTGGCTCCGACCACAAAGGCTAACCAAGCAAATGCTAAAGTAAGGAAAATATAAAATGAAAACTTGAATATATTGTTCATCAAGCGGTTTTTTGTTCTGCTTCATTCTCACAACATGAGAACGGATTTGGTACCAAGACTTTCCACAGATTGAGTACGAATACGAGTTGAGAAAAACCTAAAATAAGGAAAGCATATTCAGTAATAAGAAAATAAGGCTTTACCGATTCAATGACCGTAACCCAGCCTAGGGATGGTTGTTGAGCAAGGACACCATGGGTGAGACCTCCGATCAGGTAAGCTAAAAGAAGACCAAACACTCCAAGTGCAGAAGTCCAAAAGTGAAAATTCTTCGCTGCAGTGCCGATCTCTTTGCCGGTTACTTGTGGCAAAATATGATAAACAATCCCAAAAATAATCATACTGAAGAATCCATAAACTCGTTGATTAAAATGGAATTCGTTGATGATTGAGAATTGAGTAAGTTTGGCAACTGCTGGAAGGGAGAAAATTACGCCTATATAACTTGAGATTGTGTAGGACAAAGTTCCGAAAATAACGAATCTAAGAGGAAGATAATTCCACACTCTTGAAATATCTTGGAAGGCAGTGGAGTGAAAATTAGTAGATGCCACAGCTATGGGGAAAACCATGGCAATACTCATCACTGTTCCAATTGCCGGAACCCACATCGGTACCGGACCTCCCTCGAGATGGTGAACAACCGACCAGGGAGCGAGCCCTGCAATGCACCAAAATCCGAAAATGGCCAAATAATATTTATCTATGGGACGATTTAAAACGGAAGGGATAATGTAATACGCACATCCTAATGCAACTGGAGTAAGCCAAAGCCAAATAATGTTTTGACCAAACCACATCGAAAGAATTGACTGCAATGTTCCTCTACCCTCATTGATTTCCAGACCATTCCATGCAAACAGGAATAAGCACGGAAACCAAATTAAAGCAGCAATGATAAACCATTGAGGAGCGATGGTAACTTTTTGCCTACGACTTCTGAAAATAACGAAAATGATAAAGGCAATGACTAAATAGGAAACAAATAATGCTGGCCAAACTTCCTTTGGCATTTCAAGAAGCTCATGGCCCAACATGTGGCCGTCAAGGATACCAAGTAAGCCAGCAGTAATAGCAAGATTCCATACCGCACCGGCAGTAATAAGTAAAATAGAACCGCGGACTGCTGATTGAGATAATCTGGCAATAATCCACAAACTGACTGCAAAAATTGAATTACCTCCCCATCCGTAGACAAATGCATTGGCTTGGGAGATTTTAATTTTTCCATAGGTAAAAAATTCCCACGAAGATAAGAAAAGAGGATCAGTGAGTTTTGCTGATGCAATGTATGCAAGGAGAGCTGCTGCAAGTAACCACAATCCAGCTGAAGCTACAAAGAAGGAGAACGCAAACTTAGCTGATTGATCAATTTGTTGTTCTGGAGTCTTCTTCACTTTCCTTTGTATTGGTTTATCACATTACTCATGGTTTTTTCCATGGAGGAATTGTTGTCAGAATGAAAGATATCTATTTGAGCATTGTATGAAGAATCAATGACTTTGTGTTTTGCAATTTTATCAATTCTGATTTGCTCAGTTTTGTTATCCACCTCGAGAGGTTCATCTGGTTCACTGATTGCTTGAAAGATAAAAAAACCTGCTAGTAGCACGACTACGATGATGAGCGAAAAGAATATATCGCAACCGTCAGCTTTATTTAGTTCAGAATCACTCATGATGATGAAGAGAATCTAAAATTCGGGGATCCCGAATCGGAATTATTTCTGCAGCTTGCGAAGTGAAACTTTTCAGTACACTCCATGCACAAAGACAACCAATGCCAACAAGACTAAAAATACCCCACACTAAATGTGTACCAAGTACGGGTCTTGCTTCAAAGCCGACATAGGCACCAGGAGAAATTTCACGGCCAGGAATGATATTCCAATAAAGATCTAATAAGTGAAAAACGAGAATCCACGACACAATGAACACGAGTCTCGGACCATTAACTTTATTTTGATAAAAGAGAAGATAGAGGAAAGGGAAAAAGAAGTGACCAAAAATTAATCCCATACTTACCCAAAACCATCCTGATTGCTCACCTGTGTTGGGATTGATTTCCCTAATCACATACCAAAATGTTTCTTCGGGTATATTCGCACTGTAGATGAGGAAGTATTGTGAAAAACTGATGTAGGCCCAAAAGACGGTAAATGCAAGAGATAGACAGGCCAAATCGTATTGGTGTGCTTGGTTGTATATCCCATCAAGTGCACGTTTTTTGGAGGAGAGGTAGAAACAAGCTATGATAGTAACAGCAAGTGCTGATCGCATGCCGGAGGCAAAATACCAAACGCCATACATGGTTGAAAACCATTGATATTCCAGACTCATAAATAAGTCAAAGGCTCCAAAAGTCAGGGCAAGAGCGGCAGCCGGAATTCCTGCTGCTGAAATTTTCATTCCCATGTGCGACCACATGGGGTCACCATCTACATCTTGACTGAATGAAACTTTTCTCAACCAATAACTAAGACCACAAAAAATTCCAAAGTAAGCGATGAGACGGATGGTAAAGAAACCAAGGTTAAGGTAGCCTGCTTTCTTTTGGTGAAGAACATCCTCAGAAACTGTAGTTACACTGCTGGCCTCTATTGTTTGAGCTTCAGGATTAATCCATGTCCAAAGTATGCCCGCTTGATCGCCCCCTAACCATCCAACAAGTAGCAGTGGTAAAAGACACAAGCCTAGCCATGGAAATGCAGCCAAGCCATGCTCTTGTTGCCGACGAACAATTGCAGTCCACCGTGAATTAAAGACACGGAAAATCATGATCAACATTAAAAGACCAATGGCAATGCTGAGCCAGAATGATGAACCCCACAACCATCCAAGAAACGGGCTCTTATCACCTGATGACAGTCCGTAAAATAATCCGATCAATCCAACGCCTAATCCGAGAACAGCACCGCCTAAAAGCTTAGTCTGCAAGTCAAATCCTGATTGTTTATCTTCTGTTGATTTGGTGCTCATTTCACTTACTTGCTTGCCGAGAGAGTTGCTTCACTCACATAGGATTGGAGTGCTCGCAGGTAGAGCACAATGGCCCATCGCTCTTTAGGGGAAAGTTTATCTTTTAATCCCAACATGATTCCCGACGCAGAACCCATGCTGATGGCGTGAAAAATTTGACCATCGGTCCACGGTCCGGCAGATTCAAGGTATGTACCCGAATTAGAGGAATCGGATAGATTTCTGGGTGCTAGACCGAATTGAGAAATAACCCCTTGTCCATTTCCATAGTTACCATGACAGACAGCACAGTGAATGTCATATCTTTCTTTTCCTAGGCGCATCAATGACATGTCAATGGAAGCTTCATTCGGGATTTTATCTACCCATGTTCCATCTTCATTTTTACCGGTTCTAAATGCTACACTACTGAATTCAGGATTTTCAGAAAAAACATTACTGAGTTCAAGTGCTGTTCCGCGTATTGCAGTTCCTGCAATCGGCAATCGGTCAGCCTTGTTGTCACCATAGAAAGAATTTTGGGTCTGTGCCTTAAATTTAGCTTGTCTGTCCATGTCTGGGAAAACCTCCAAAGGAGTATTCTCAGTAAAGTCGCCCCTAAATCCCATTATTGATACGATCGTAACGACTAAGATGAAAAATATTGTAATAAAATATCTCATTTAATCAATGGGCTCACGAATAACAGTAACGGATTTGCCACCGAGTTCTTTCAGGAAGGATTCGGTTTCTTCGTCGTCGAATTGAGGGTCATCCACTTCAATAACGATCATGAACTTATCATCACCTGTCCTGCCAAAACCTTTATGCTCAAAAACGGGATGGTTGTGACGTGGCAATCTATTGAGGAAAAACATCCCAAACAAAGTTCCAAATGCTGCGAACAAAATAGTTAACTCGTAAAAAACGGGAAATGGATAGATTGGGCTAAAGTATGGTTTACCACCGACAATAAGTGGGTAATCAAAAGAGTTCATGTACCAAACGATCAGCATTCCTGTGAAAAATCCGGTCACACCACCTGCTAAAGTGAAGCAGGGAACCTTGGATCGTGAATAACCCATTTGTGCATCCAACCCATGAATTGGGATGGGGGTATAACATTCCCAGTTGGTGTATCCCTTCTCGCGAACCTTACCGGCTGCGTCGAATATATCCTTGGCGGAATTAAAGGTGGCAGAGATGCCGTATTTAATGTCCATGACTGCACTCATGAAAATTTAATGTTTCCCCCCATGTGGATCTGCTTGAGGCATAACTGATTTAACTTCAGCCATGGGCATTAAGGGTAAAAAACGAAGGAAAAGTAAGAAAAGAACGGAGAAAAAGCCAAAGGTTCCAAAGAAAGTAAAGATATCTACAACGGTTGGAGAATAGTAACCCC